>JALVJB010000077.1 GCA_027034115.1 Acidilobaceae archaeon
GCCTGATCCACGCGATTATCTCCTCCTTAGTGGCGATCTCCTCCTTCTCACTGGCATACGTCAATTAAACCCCCAGGAGAGACTCTTGCACCTACCTGGATGATTCGAGGAAGACCCCAGTAATACCATGGGAGGGAATCGAGGGTCCCTCGAACCCTCTCCTCCCTGCACAGGCAGGCTATCAGGTTAGCCCCTGCGGGCCCTGGTAATAGGAATCCGTGTGGCTAGAAGCGGATCCTGTACTCCCCAGTGCATACCCTAGTCCTCGTGCACTCTTCGAGGCCCCTGCCATTGACCACGACATAGTAGTAGCCGTCCTCCCTCACGATAGACTTCGCCCCCACCTCCTCGAACAAGTAGCGGGCTAATTCACTGGTAATCTCCCTGGACTTCAATCTGGCATAGATGATGTAGTCCTCAACCCCGTAAACGTTGCGTTTATCGAGAATCCTCCTAACGACACCATTATCCAGGAAAACTATCCTGTCAACGTCGAGGTTCCCGGGTATGAAGTGGGAGGCGATAATTACTATCCTGCCCCTCCTAATCTTCTCGATAGCCTCCACAACCCTGTCCCTTGCCCGGGCATCAATGTAGGTGAAGGGCTCGTCCAATAGTAGGATCCTCGAGGGCCCCATGAGTGATATGGCTAGCAGCACCTTCTTAGCCATACCCGAAGAGAGGCCGCTCATTCCCACGTCATAGAAGCCCTTCACACCCAGCAGATCCACGGCTCCCCTGCACTCGCCATTACCGCATAGCAGGCTCTGGAATAGGGAGATGTACTGGCCAGTCTTCAACCAGAAGGGGAGGGACTCATACCCGACGAGGCCGGAGACGAGTCTCTCCCCGGAGAACAACGCCTTCCTGGGATCCCGGCCGCACACCCTCACAGCTCCCTTCACAGGCCTAATGAGGCCTGCGATAACCCTCAGGAGCGTGGTCTTACCGCTACCATTAGGCCCGTATAGGACGTGTACCCCCTCGTCGAACTCGAGGGTCACGTCCTCCAATGCCACAGTCTTGTCATACCTTACCGTTACATCCTCCAGCCTTACCCGGCACTGGCTACTCAACGAAGTCACCCCTCCAGTACGCGATGACTGATAGGGCGGCGAGTACTACGCCCAGTAGCAGATACCCTAATACTGCTAAATGAGTGTAAGGTTTACTTAAAAATAGATAATTCAACATCAGCCTATATGGCTGGAGGCTGGGCGGCGTAAGGTACTCGAAGCCTAAAGCGACCATTAAACCGGTGAGGAGGCCGTAGGAGAACCTCCTCGTAGCTATCGAGAGAAGCATTGCGGCCGAGTAGACGGGTAACACTATGGATACCATAACAAAGGTTAGCTTAACTATAAACCCAATATTGGAGCCTATATGGCTGAGGAAGGAGGCTGGATCGGCTAGCCACTGCACTGTTAAAACGCTGAGAACTATGGGAATTATAATGTTTAATAATCCTATAATAGTCTTGTAAGCAATCAGCTTAGAAGCCCTGACCCCGGACAAGAGCAGCCTCTTATCAACGCCAATCTCCTGGAGGAGGCCGAAGAGAGCCGAGGCAACCACAACACTGTACACGAGGCCGACTACAATACTACCCTCAGGGAGCCTAGCCAAGTAGCCCAAAACATTGACCC
>JALVJB010000078.1 GCA_027034115.1 Acidilobaceae archaeon
TACTATTCCTCCCAGAGGGCCACCGCCGCCTGGAACGGTGCCTTTTTAACTCCTTCCTACACCGTTTACTCCCGGCTAGTCAGGACACGATGGGGTGGTGTAGGAAATGCCAGAGAAGCCTCACTTAAACCTGGTCGTAATCGGCCACGTAGACCACGGTAAGAGCACCCTAGTAGGCCACCTGCTATACAGGCTCGGCCTAATCGAGGACAAGAAGCTCAAGGAGCTAGAGGAGCAGGCTAAGGCAAAGGGTAAGGAGAGCTTCAAGTTCGCATGGATACTTGACAAGATGAAGGAGGAGCGTGACAGAGGTATCACTATCGACCTAACATTCATGAAGTTCGAGACGAAGAACTACGTGTTCACAATAATCGACGCCCCGGGACACAGGGACTTCGTGAAGAACATGATTACCGGCGCAAGCCAAGCTGACGCAGCAATACTCGTAGTATCGGCTAGGAAGGGAGAGTTCGAGGCTGGAATGAGCCCTGAGGGCCAGACTCGAGAGCACCTGCTCCTAGCTAAGACAATGGGCATCGAGCAGATAATAGTGGCAGTAAACAAGATGGACGCCCCCGACGTGAACTACGACCAGAAGAGGTACGAGCAGATAGTAGCTATACTCAAGAAGTTCATGAAGGGCCTAGGCTTCAAAGTCGACGAGATACCATTCATACCCGTAAGCGCCTGGAAGGGAGACAACCTCATAGAGAGAAGCCCCAACATGCCATGGTACAAGGGGCCAACCCTAGTAGAGGCCCTAGACAACCTGAAACCACCGGCAAAGCCCGTTGACAAGCCACTCAGGATACCCATACAAAACGTCTACTCCATCCCCGGCGCTGGCACAGTGCCAGTAGGCAGAGTAGAGACAGGAGTACTAAGAGTAGGAGACAAGGTAGTCTTCATGCCGCCGGGAGTAGTCGGCGAGGTAAGAAGCATCCAGATGCACTACCAGGACCTCGAGAAAGCGGAGCCTGGAGACAACATAGGCTTCGCTGTCAGGGGTGTTGGAAAGAACGACATAAGGAGAGGAGACGTAGCAGGCCACCTAGATAACCCGCCAACTGTAGCCGAAGAGTTCACAGCGAGGATCTTCGTAATATGGCACCCGAGCGCAATCGCCCCCGGCTACACGCCAGTAATCCATGCTCACACCGCCAGCGTGAGCGCCAGGATGGTCGAAATACTAGCGAAGCTCGACCCCAGGACCGGCAAGGTGATCGAAGAGAAGCCGCAGTTCCTAAAGCCCGGCGACGTGGCGATAGTAAGATTCAAGCCTATCAAGCCGATGGTAGTAGAGAAGTTCAGCGACTTCCCACCGCTGGGAAGATTTGCGATGAGAGACATGAACAGGACCATAGGCATCGGCATAATAACCGACGTCAAGCCTGCAAAGGTAGAGATCAGGGCTAAGTAAAAACCCTAATCCCCTATTTTAATAAATCCTCTATAATATATTAAATCGCCCTCTGACCCCATTACTTTATAAC
Source organism: Acidilobaceae archaeon (assembly GCA_027034115.1). Classification (GTDB taxonomy): domain Archaea; phylum Thermoproteota; class Thermoprotei_A; order Sulfolobales; family Acidilobaceae; genus Thermodiscus. The sequence goes on from JALVJB010000078.1 coordinate 1,494, forward strand.
CCAGCTAGGCTCGCCTCACCCTTGCTGGGGTGGAGAGGAGAAATGGCATTCAAGATAAGGATCTACCTATGGAGCACCAGTCCAAAAAGCCTCCAGCAAGTCGTAGAGCAAATCAAGGAAATCGCCATGAAGACAGGGGCCCCCATGAGAGGTCCAATACCACTGCCGACGAAACGCCTCGAAGTACCAATATTCAGGCTACCGCACGGAGAAGGAAGCAAGTACTGGGAACACTGGGAGATGAGAATACACAAGAGAATAATCGACATCGCTGCAGACGAGAGAGTTCTAAGACGCCTGATGAGAATCCAAATACCAAGAGACGTAAGAATAGAAATCAAACAAATGAGAGCATAACTTCTAAGAAACCATAGTCTAAGTCATCCTAGAGGGAGCCTAATGCTTCTAAAGCGCTTTAATGCCTCCCCTCATTAAAGGGATAACACTGGAGAGTCCTTGGGTGCCGGGGTGCCCGAGCGGACCAAGGGGACGGGCTGGAGACCCGTTCCCCCGTCTGGGGGGCGCGGGTTCGAATCCCGCCCCCGGCGCCACAATCGATCTAAGAGCGGGTCGGAGGAGGCATCACAACGATAGTAGGCTTATCGGGCAACTCGTCTCGCCGGACCTCTATGGTTCTAGACTCGAGGCGGAGCCTCCTAGCCTTAGCCGTGTCAAGGAAGCGGTCGAGCGGGTCGAGGGGGAGGGTAGAGTAGGGTGTCCAATAATGCATCGGAATGACGAGGCTGGGCCTAAGTAGTTGTACGAGCTCCCAGGCCTCAGCAGCGTCAATAGTATATACTCCGCCAACGGGGATCAAGGCGATATCAACACGTCCTATCAGTGAGAGTAGATCGCTATCGGGAAGGTGTCCTAGGTCCCCGAAATGGGCAATTGTGAGGCCTCCGAAGTCTATGACATATATAGTATTAGGCCCGCGGATCTCCCCCTGTGCCTTATCATGATACGAGGGTACCCCTTTGACGGTGATCTTCTCGCCGAGCCCGAAGACCCCCCTTCTCCACTTTGCAATGTTCCTGGAATTAACCATCTCGACAGCATTGTGATCATAGTGGTTATGAGTTACTAAAAGGTAGTCGGCCTTGACCCTAAACTCGGGGAGATTCAGGCTCCCTCCATCGTGGGGGTCGACAGCGATGCGGAGACCAGCGCCCTCGAGTAGGAAATACGAGTGACCCAGCCATGATACCCTGACACTTTCACTCACTATCTCCACACCCGCTCCACGCGTTCAAGTGCTAGGCCATCTAAGCCTTAATTTTCCGCTTCACGGCTTCAATCACGGGGAGGGTTGTGGCTATAAGCTACCTTGACAGGAAAATAGCCACTCTTGACGACATTAATGTAGGCTCGAAAAAGGTTATATTGAGAATCGACATAAACTCCCCAATAGACCCCAAGACTGGCGAGATAATAGATGACACGAGATTCAGGGCCCACGCGGAAACTGTGAAAAATCTGGTAGAAGGCGGGGCGGCGGTCGTTATCATAAGCCACCAGGGCCGGCCCACCGGGAGGGACTTCGTCCGCCTAGACAAGCACGCTAAGCTACTGAGCGAACTCCTGGGCAGGGAAGTGGACTACATCCCCGACATAATAGGCCCCGCAGCCATTAAGAGAATAAATGAGCTGGGCTCGGGCGAACTCTTACTATTAGACAACACTCGTATCCTATCAGAGGACTATATCGAAGCAGACCCCGAGACTCACGCTAGATCCATAATGGTTCAAACACTAGCGGGCCTCTTCGACTACTACGTCAACGATGCATTTGCCACAGCCCACAGGAGCCAGGCTAGCATTGTAGGCTTTCCACTCATCATACCGGGCGTGGCGGGCAGGGTCATGGAGAGGGAAGTGAGGATACTGGGCAGAATAACTAGTAGGGAGGAGAGGCCCAAGGTATTCGTGCTAGGAGGAGCCAAAGTGAAGGATACTGTTAGGGTAATAAGCCACCTAGTAAGGGAGGGCGTGGCCGACGAAATACTAACCACAGGGCTAGTCGGCCTCCTCTTCCTAATGGTCTCCGGGGCGAGGATCGGGAAAGCCAAGGAGATCCTTCAGAAGAAAGTAGATGAGGAGACGATACACCTAGCCCGAGAACTCATAGCAAGCGGAGCCCCAATACGCACACCCATAGACTTCTACTCGGAGATTGATGGGGGAGTAGAGCTAGTAGACGCTAACAACATAACGGGCGCTCCCAAAGACATAGGACCCTCAACGCTCGAATATTACTCCTGGAAGATGAGCAACGCTAAGATAATAGTCATGAGAGGCCCCGCCGGAGTAATAGAGGATCCACGCTTTAGGAAGGGAACACGGGAACTCGTCCTTCAAGCGCTAAGAACAGGAGCGTTCACCGTCTTCGGGGGAGGCCACTTTAACGCAATACTAGCCGAGCTCCCAGAAGAATACCGGAGGAGGGTGGGCCACATAAGCACTGGCGGCGGAGCACTCCTCTACTTCCTAGCCGGGAAGAAGCTCCCCGCGTTAGAAGCTTTAGCCAGCTCCTACGACAAGTTCTTCAAGAGGTGACCGGCGTGAAGGTGCGAGTCGGAGTCAACGGTTTTGGAACAATAGGCAAGAGGATAGCTTCAGCGATCACACTCTTCCCAGAGTTCAGCCTAGAAGGAATAGTAAAACGGACGCCCGATTACGCAGCATTCCAGGCGGCCTCGAAGGGCTTTAAGATATACGCACCCACTAATGATGACGCCGCTAAGCTCGAGGAAGCCGGGGTAAAGGTAGCCGGAACAATAGAAGACCTTCTAAACCGTGTCGATGTAATAGTAGACGCTACCCCTGGCGGCACCGGAGCCAAATATAAGCCTCTATACGAGAAACACGGAGTAAGAGCCGTGTACCAGGGAGGAGAGAAGCCAGACGTAGCCCGGGTATCGTTTAGCAGCCTGTGTAACTACCGGGAGGCGTTCGACGCCGAAAGCGTAAGGGTAGTCTCATGTAATACCACAGGGCTTCTAAGAATCATTTGCACCCTTCAAGAGCACTTCGGCGTCAGAAAGGTTCGAGCGACAATAGTGAGGAGGGCCGCAGACCCCAAAGAGGTCAAGAGGGGGCCAGTTAACGCCATAGTTCTCAACCCGCCCAAGCTGCCAAGCCATCACGCTAGGGATGTTAACACAGTACTCCCCTGGCTCGACATATGGACCAGTGCGCTAGTAGTCCCCACTACCCTCATGCACGTCCACAGCCTCTACATAGTACTCGAAACAGCTCCCAGCAGAGAGAAAATAGTCAAGGCCCTACGGGAAGCCCCGAGGATAATGCTAGTACAAAGCGGGACAACGGGTATAAAGTCAACAGCAGAATTAGTAGAAGCCGCGAGAGAGGTAAGACACAGGTATGATATACCGGAGCTGGTAGTCTTCGAGGACTCCATCCACACCGACAAAGGAGAGCTGGTCTTAACACAGGCAGTCCACCAAGAGTCAATCGTAGTACCCGAGAACATAGACGCCCTCAAAGCAATGTTCAGGCTCGAGGAAGACCCCGGCAAAGCCATACGAGACACCGATAACAGGCTAGGCCTAACAAAGACCCTCTGGTAGCAATCCCACCATAGGCACATACAAGGCTAGTAGTAGGGATTCTTTATCATCCCCCGC
>JALVJB010000079.1 GCA_027034115.1 Acidilobaceae archaeon
GGCGTTCATCGAGTACATAGCAGGGCCAGGCCAGGAGCAAGTACTCCAGGGATACGCCCCGCTGCCAGAGAACCTAAGGAGGGTAGCATTGGAGGCCGCAGGCCTCCTAGAGTGCAGGGGGTGATTCATGGAGATGAATGGGGGACCCCTATCGAGGCTGTTGAGGAGGGTTAGAGGGGTTAGGAGCCGGGACGACGAGAGGTTCCTCCTCCTACACCTCCCAGCCAGCCTAACACTCCTACTCGTTATACTAGCCATGCTAGGCGTCTTCATCGCCTACTCCATCCCGGTGATATCTAGGGAGGGCTTCCACGTATTCACTGACACAACCTGGAGGGCTGTGGAGGGGGACCCCCGGGCGGAGTGGTATGGGCTGCTGCCAGCGATCTACGGCAGCGTCTACACGAGCCTCATAGCCGTGTTAATCGCGGCCCCACTCTCAGTCTCCCTAGCAGTGGCGCTAGAGGAGCTCACGCCTAGGAGGCTCCGGGGGTCCCTCTCCCTCCTAACAGACCTCATGGCGGCTACGCCAACGATAATCTATGGCCTGTGGGGCCTAGCATTCCTAGCCCCCCATATGTACCCAATACTATCATGGCTGAGCAGCCACGCCTCCTGGATACCACTATTCTCGAAGCACCCCTCCTCCGGCTACACCATCGCCACCGCGGGAGTGCTCCTCGCCGTGATGAGCACCCCCTTCGCCGCGGCCGTGATCAGGGAGGCTTATTCGATGATACCCCTAAGTATCCGCGAGGCGGCGTACAGTCTTGGAGCCACGAGGCTCGAAGTCATAAGGATACTCCTGGGCATGGTCAAGCCCAGCATTGTAGCTGGCCTCGCCCTGGCCTTCGCCAGGGCCGTTGGTGAGACTGTGGCGGTTAGCCTCGTCATAGGGAACAGTATGACCATTACACCCTCGGTCACGGACTCGGGGGTGACGGTCTCGAGCCTGATAGCCTCCCAGTTCGGTAACGCGGGCTTCTACCACTACATGACAAGCGCCCTGTTCGCGGGGGGACTCGTGATCTTCGCGATAGGCCTCGCCGTGAACGTGGCGGCGGTATGGTACATGAAGAAGTGGGAGGAGAAGGTGATGGGTGTTGCCCCGTAGCCTTAGGGCGAGGAAGCTGGAGAACGCGATAGGCCTCGCCGTAATAGTAGCCCTAGCCGTAGCCTCGGTACTCCCGCTACTACACATACTCTACATGGTAATAGTACGGGGCGTAGAGGCGATTGCCAGGATAGGCCTCTACAGGTTCCTAGCCGAGCCGCCGCACCCCTTCGACCCCCAGAACCCCGGAGGAATAGGCCCAGCCCTACTTGGTAGCCTCGAGTTGTCGGGGCTGGCGATAGCGGTTGCAACACTAATAGCCTTGCCAGCATCGGTGCTCATAGCCGAGTTCCGAGGCTCGAGGATTAGCAGGGGGACCCTCCTCCTAGCCCTCACCCTGGTCGAGTTCCCCACTATACTCGTGGGCCTAACGGTATACGCCGTCCTAGTAGACCACGTCATCGGCGGGTACAACATGCTAGCCGGGGCAGTAGCCCTCACCCTAGTAATACTCCCATACATGGCTGTCCAGGCTAGCGAGGCCCTCCGGGGAGTGCCCGAGGGTGTGAGGGAGGCGG
>JALVJB010000080.1 GCA_027034115.1 Acidilobaceae archaeon
ATCCACCCGGCCCTGATGGCTAGTTCATCGTTGGGGTCTACGGGCCCTATTGATAGCTTCTCGTTGAAGTGGGACTTTTCCTGGCTCAGGGTGATTATGTTTTCCTGGCCCGCCTTGATTATGGCCTGGTACGATTGGAAGAGTAGTGGTACTGCGAACATGAATAGGAGGGTCAGCACTATTATACCGCCTATGACCTCTGACTGGCCTCTCCTCTTTATCGAGCGTTTCTTCAAAGAAACCACCGTACCCGTGCTCGTAGGATTCTATTAGGATCCGGGGTTTATCCGTTTTCCCCTTCCCAGGGCGTTAGGCTAAATAGCCTATTAGCCGTCATTACCCACTACTAATTGGGCGTTGCTGTTGGAGAGGAGGGGTCAAGCCAACGTTATATCGCTCCTAATAATAATAGCCGCCGTCCTAGCTGTTGCCCTGGCGATGTACTCCTACTATGTTAACGTCTATGCTAGCCAGTCGGAGCAGAGGGGATTAATAGACCTAGTGGCCTCCTACACGACTAATACGAGAATAGTACTGGAGTCATTCATGCAGAACACGACGGGAGGGGAATACCAGTACTGCTTAATGGCGTCTATAGTCAACTATGGCGGCTCACCTGTTAAGGTCTACTTCAGCGTGCTCCCAGTAGCTCCGACACCCACGAGCCTAGTGGTTGACCCGGCCTTCAGTAGGGTGCCCGTGGACTATCAAGCGGCTACGCCGGTGAGGAGAGAGCTCGTGTGGCTGGCGGAGGATATTGATAGGAATGGAGCGATAGACCTACTAGGCAGTAGTGGGGTCGAGTACAATGGGAGCATCAGCCTACCGACGTGCTCACAGATTTATGATGACTATAAGAACTACAGGGTATCCGGTCTAAACCTGCCACCAGAAGCCCAGGAGCCCGGCCTCGGGTTCTACGCGAATATTACTCTCACAGGCATCAATGGGCCATCGCTCCTCGAGGTCGCAAAATCACAGGGTATAGCGCTGCCTAACAATACTGCAGTCCCCTTCTGGAACTTTACTATCCCAGCGTTTGGAAAGGTAGAATTCTTCGCATTCATAACAAGCCCTGTACAGGTAGGGAAGCTCTCGATAACCGGGGCAATAATGAGTCCAACGAATAATAATCTCATAATATACGTAGTCTATCCCGTGAAGGGCTAGGCCTCCTCGTATGGTATAGGCTTCTGGCTCCTATCCGTGTAGTGGACTGTGTAGTACTTGGGCTTTAACTCGCGGAGGACTAGGTTCCAGGCTTTCCATGGGTCCGCCTTCTCCCCGCAAGTGTAGGCGTCGAATGTTGCGTAGCCGTACTCGGGCCACGTGTGGAGGGCTAGGTGGCTCTCGAGGACTAGGGCTATAACGCTTACTCCCCCCTTCTCCCCCTCAACCCTCCAGCTCCTCAGGTCCATGAGCGTGGCTCCACTGGCCTCCACGGCCCTGAGTATCAGGTTCCTCAGGTACTCCTCGTCCCATGCCTTATTCTTGTCTATGCCGTAGAGGCTCCCGTATACGTGTTTGCCTATGATGAAGTCTTCGCTCAACCTAGCCCCCTAAAAAGGGGCGGATTCCTCCTAGGGTTTTTAAGAGTTGACCCCTACCTGCTAGTCA
>JALVJB010000081.1 GCA_027034115.1 Acidilobaceae archaeon
GACACCGTAGGGCTCGTAACCCTAGTTGACGACCTCGGCCTAGACGCGATAGAAGCGGGCCACATAGTAGCCTGGATATTCGACCTGGTGAACAGGGGCCTCCTAGAGCCTGGGGAGGCCGGGCTGGAATCAAGACCAGTACTCGACCCAATAGCCCTAAACCCAGGGGAGAGTAAGGTGAACGCAAGGCTAGCCAGGAAGCTCCTCGAGGCGATCGTTGAGAGGAGGGACCCCCTGGCTTCCCGGATAGCCGTTGAAGGCGCGAGGAGGGCGGCCCAGTTGCTAGACGAGGAGTACCGGTCTAGGGTTGAGAGGATTGGGTGGGGCTTCAGGGACACGCTGGTCTACGCCGCCTTCGGCGGAGAGGGCTACATGACTCCCAACTACTACTGGAGCCCGGGCATGGTCGCTCCAATGTTCCTCCTAGGCAGGTACTGGACAAACTATAGTCCAAGCTTCACGGAGCCCGAGGAGTACGCCAGGCACGCCTACACACGGGCAGTCCACGAGCTAGCAGTAGACAACGCTGGCCTATGCCGGTTCCACAGGAAGTGGGCTGAGAAGATCCTCCCAGGCCTCTACAAGGAGCTACTATCAGCAGGGTACGACATCTACGAGCACAGTGCCAAGCTATACCAGAGGATAGCCCTATACCAGGTGAGGGCCGGAGCCGAGCCCAGGCCGTGGGAGTCCCGCAAGACGATGGACCTAGTGGCGACGATAGCCGCGGAGCTGAGGGTCCCCGGCTGGGAGAACGCGGTGGGAGACTACGAGAGGATCCGGGAGTGGTGGACCAGGTATTATGAAGCGTTAATGGAGCTAGTGGGGAGCCTAGAGGTTGCCACAGTGTAAGCGCCCCGGCCCGCCAGTACTCCTAGAGTATCACGGAGGGACCCTCACACTCCAATCAATCCTCCACCCTAAGGGGTGCATGGGTGCTAGGACGATCCACCTAGACGTGGAAGTCGAGAGGGACCCCTGCGGCCTCCTAGAATTCTTCGGGAGGGGTGGCTCATGCCTTCCAGCCAGGCGGGAGGGCGGAGGAGTAATAGTCGACCTCTCCGGCGTCCTAGGCTACCCCTGCATTCTCCGGGTACGTGGCCTCAGGTACACGGGCCGGGTGTACCTTATGGTGTCTAGGAGAGGGTCCCTCTACATTGCTCCCTGTTAGGAGAGCGGAGAAACAATGGGGTCTATGGGAAAAAGTGGAGGAGTGTGGGGGTTACTGGAAGGTTACCTTCCTGTCCTTTAGGCTCCTGTTGAGGAGGTCTGCGTGCTCTAGGGTTACGTGGTACTCGGTTATCTTCTCGAGCTTTGTTTCTCCGCCTTCTACACTGACCTTGTTGACGTAGACTTTGCCCTCGTCGAAGCCGACTGTGTAGACGTATAGGTCCTTGCCCGCGAGGTACTTGGCGATCTCCTCGTCTGCGAGTGCCTCCTTCACTCCACCGGCGGCGAAGATCCTGACGTGGAACACTATGGCTCCGGGCACCTGCTCCTTCGCCATAGCCTTGAGTAGCTTGACGAAGCTCTTCTTCGTCTCTTCAATGGGGGTCTCGCCGCCGAACTGGAGTAGTATTACCTGCGCGTTGAACTCTTTGAGCCTCTTAG
>JALVJB010000082.1 GCA_027034115.1 Acidilobaceae archaeon
GTGACGCCTGTGAGGACTAGGAGCCCTGGAATCCCGGCTTTCCTAGCCATGTCCATGTCTATCTCCACCCTGTCCCCCACCATTACGGGCCTGCTAGGCCTCCCAGCTCGCTCGAGGGCTAGGTCTAGGATGCCTAGCTCCGGCTTTCCAGCGTTGAAGTCTGCTCGCCTACCGGTGCTTGTTTCAAGGAATGATACTATCGCTCCCGCCCCCGGTATTGTTCCCCCTGTTACCGGGTAGGCTGGGTCTCTATTGGTTATGAGGAAGAAGGCGTTCCTCCTGGTTAGTGCTTTGTGTGCAGCTGAGAGCTTATGATATGTAATGTTTCTGTCGAGGCCTACTACTATTGTGTCAGCGTGCCTCCACTCTGTCGTGCTGAGGGGTGTGTGCCCTGCTAGTATTAGCTCCTCGACTAGGCCTTCCTCTCCGACTACGAGAACCTTTGAGGGTCCCTTAGTCCTGCGGAGCCATTCCGCAGCGCTATAGGCGCTGTTGACTACTTGGTCCACGCTTATCCTCCTACCTATGGCCTCAGATAATAGGATAGAGTATACTCTCCTGCTTCTAGTTGCATTATTAGTGAGGAATACTACTGGTATTCCCTCGTCGTAGGCCTGCCTTATTATCTGGATGTTCTCTTCTATGAGTGTGCCTTCAAGCCATACGACCCCGTCCACATCCAGTATTAGTGCGTCTACACAATAGCCCTCCAAGCTTAATTCACCCTTGTTTATCGTGATAGAGTGCTCTTAATCATTGTTATGACCTCGTCTAGCTTCTCCCGCGGAATCCGGAGGCTGGCCCGGGTCTTCCCGCCTCCTCCCCGGCCGCCTATCTTTTCTGCTAGTTCTCTCACGAGCTTGCCCAGATTGACGCCTGCCTTCGGGCCGGCCGCTAATTCTACCTGTACTTGCCCGTTTACACCGTAGTAGAATACTACTATTCCGTCTGCTACCTGGCTTGTCAGCTTCTTCATTATCTCCTGGAGCACTCTTTTATCGGTGTCTGGCGCTTCAGCGATGATTATCTTGGCGTTCTCTAGCTCCTTCCTCAACGACTCGACTTTTTCCTCTAGTAGCCTCTTGTACTTGGCTTGGAGCTCCCTTAGCTCCTCGACTAGGGTCTTAGCTCTCGCCTCTAGGTTGCTTGGATTAGCGTTTAGGATTTCCGACACGTTTAGGATTTTGTCCTCTAGCCGTGTGGCCTCCTCGTATACCCTGGTTCCGGCCACGTATTCGAGTCTTACAACTCCGTCTTGTATTCGATAGGCTCCTAGGATCTTGATCGCCCCGGCCTCACCGGTGTGTTCGAGGTGTGTCCCCCCGCATGCCTCAACGTCCCAGCCTGGTATTTCTACGAGCCTTATTGTTGGAGTCATTGGCACGCCGCCCTGGTATATCCTGAAGCCGTACTTCTCCTCTGCCTCGTTCCTTGATAGCTCCATGAATCTCAGGTTCCTCCTATCATCGACGATACTGTTGGCTAGTTCCTCTATTCTCCGTATTTCCTCTCGGGTTAGGGGCTTGTGGTGTGTTATGTCGAGCCTCGCCTTCTCCGGGGTTTTCTCGGCTCCGGCCTGCCATACGTGGTTTCCTAGGACTCTCCTAGC
>JALVJB010000083.1 GCA_027034115.1 Acidilobaceae archaeon
ACATCAAGTCGCACGGCGTACTGGGAGTCTCAAGCATGTCCTGCCCGGTAAGCGAAGCAACCGCCCTAGCCGGGATCCAGGAAGCCGGGAGGCTACGCTTGAGGGTATCCTGCTATCCACGCCCCGATGACCTCGATAGATCGCTTCGAATACTTGGAAGAGAAGGTAAGGCCGCAGTAGTAGGGATCAAGGACTTTGCAGACGGAAGCCTTGGGGCCAGGACTGCCTACCTCTCAATAGACTATAACGATGATCCAGGCAACAAGGGCATGCGCCTCCTGGACGCGAAGACAATAGTTAGAAAGGCGGGCCCGGTTCTCCGCAAAGGCTTTAGAATCGCTATTCATGCCATAGGCGATGCTGCGCTAGATGAGGTAATAGAAGCCTACGAGGCGCTATCGCCGGGGCCGAATGGGAGGATAGAGCATGCAAGTATTGTGAGGCCAGGGCAGGAGAAGAGGCTCGCCGGGATAGGCGTTCACGTCGTAGTCCAGCCGCACTTCCGCGTGAGCGACTGGTGGATAATGGACCGGCTCGGCAGCCGGAGGCTAACATGGGCATATCCCTTCCGTAGGCTCGCGGACTCCGGCGTCAGGCTAGCATTCTCGACGGACTCTCCCGTAGAGCCTATAGACCCCGCTGAGACCTTCAAGGCCGCCCTATCAAGATGCAGCCAGCCATCCTGCCTTCCAAGCGAGGCCCTAACCCCCGAGGAAGCGTTCCTAGCCTACACTCGTAACGCTGCCGAGGCTAGCGGAGGCCCGGTAGCAGAGCTCGGCCAAGTCAAACCTGGGAGTCCAGCCTGCTTTACAATACTAGCAGGGGATCCAAGGCGGGAGGGCCTAAGAATCTCGGGGGTAATCGATGTAGGCTGCTGACGACTAGCCATTCATGGTGTAGTGATTAAACATAATTCCTAACTCGGCAGTGTATTACGATGGTGTTCCAATCATGGGCGCGGACTCGTGTGGACTAGCACTTACCGGGGCTCGCGCTCTTGTAACGGCTTCAACAAAGGGGATTGGATTCGGAATCGCTAAGGTTCTAGCGTCTTGTGGGGGCCGGGTGGTCATAAATGGCCGGAATCCCGGCACCGTCTCAGAGAGCGTTGAGAAACTGTCCAGCCTGGGCGAGGTCAGCGGCATTGCCTGTGACTTGGCTCGAGAGGGGTGCGCTTCACGCCTGGTGAGGGAGGCTGCCTCAAGGCTCGGAGGCCTAGACGCCCTTGTCTACGTTCCTCCGCCTCCCCCGGGAGGCCGCTTCCAGGAGGTTAGCCTTGAAGACTGGAGGCTCAGCTACCGGCTACTGGTAGAGGCTCCCATAGAAGCGGTTACCGCAGCGGTAGAGTATCTCCGTGAGTCCAGGAACCCGTCGATAACCTTCGTTACGAGTATAGCGGCGTGGGAGGTCTTCCCTGAAATCGCTACCAGCACTGTGCTGAGGCCTAGCCTGCACGCCCTAACAGTGCTATTAGCCCGCGAGCTAGGCCCCTTAGGCGTAAGGGTAAACGCGGTAGTCCCAGGCTACATACTGACAGACAGGCTCACAGCCTTGGCCGAGAAGAGGGCCAGGGGAAAGGGGACTACTAGCGATCAGGAGCTGAGAGAAATGGCTAGTGTTATCCCCCTCGGGCGCATAGGGGAAAAAGAGGAGGTTGGATGGATTGCGGCTTTCCTCGCCTCTCCCAGGGCCAGCTATGTCACGGGCGCTATCGTGGCGGCCACCGGCGGGTTACACAGGCTCACACGCTAGTCAGCTACCGGCTCCCAGAAGGCAATGTCTGTTATCGCGCCGGTCCTCTCCTCCTCGGGCCTGAACACTGGTCTAACCCGCATGCCCGGGTAGACGTCCCCCGGCGAGGCCTTCACCACGCCAATATAGCCTCCTATCGCCCCCTGAGCCGTGATGAATGCGAGGACCTGGGGCTCCTCCAGCTTCCTACCGTAGAAGTCTTCGCGGATCACTGTGACAAGTGCTGCTATGAAGGGTCCCTCCACCTCGACGACCTCGCCCTCGCTCAGCCTCTCGTCTGGGCAGAACGTTTTCGGCGGCAGTATCAGCTGGTCCCCGCAGAGCATTCCCGGTACCTTCCCAGCCTTCAGGAGCTCAGCGGCTTTGAGGCCGTGGAGGCCTGGAGTGTAGAGGTAGTGGTCGACCTCCTGGCTGCCAGGGAAGTGGACTAGGTCTCCGGGCAGGGCTCTCTTCCACCAGCTCACTGCTCACCACCCTCCACGGGCTCGAAGCACTCAATATCAGTGATGCTACCGGTCCTCTCCTCAGGCGGCTTCCACCTCGGCTTGACCCTCATCCCTATCACGCTTCCATCCATGACCTGCTCCGGGGTCACACCGCAGATCTTGTGGAAGAGGCCGGCGAACTCGTAGCTATCCTCCCTATAGCCGGGGGCGTCGAGGCGTATTACGCCTACGATCTCGGGCTTCTCCATCCTGCTCCTGTCGGTAGCGATATAGCTAACCACGGCAGTATGCACTACTCCAGTGCCGGGCAGCTCCACCCACTCGCTCGTGGGGGCGTGGCAGTACTCGCAGTAGGCTCTGGGAGGAACGTATACTCGGCCGCAGACGGGGCACCTCACCCCGAGAATCTTGCCCTCCTTCAACCCCTTAAGGAAGCGGGACAGCGCCTGGCCGGCGGCGAATAGGTACCTTGCACTAGGCTTATACCTGATTATCCCTGGGAGCCTCTCGAGATCCTGCCTCTTGAGATAGGTTCCCGGCGGATTCACGGGCTTCCCTTCACTCGCCACTCCTAACCACCTCCTAGTTACCTAGGACAATAACTGTTCCAGCTTGCATGAGGTCGCCCCAAGCCTGGGCGACACCCTTATGGACAGGCTTCCTCACCTGCCTCTTGCCCGCCTCGTATCTCAGCTGCCAGAAGATCTCGGCGACCTTCATGAGGCCTGCCGCGGCTATCGGGTTCCCTACTCCCAGTAAGCCCCCGCTCGGGCTGGTCGGGAGTTCGCCGTCTCTATCGAAGTAGCCTTCCTTGACTAGTTTCCAAGCCTCGCAGGGCCTAGCAAGCATTAGTCCTTCTATGTGGTGTAGCTCCTTATAATCGAAGGGATCGTAGGGCTCTGCCACGTCTATCTCTTTCCAGGGCCTCTCGATACCCGCCATTCTATAGGCCATCCTGGCAGCGTACTGGACGTACCTCGGATATGCCAGCTCCCTGTTGTACCAGTGCGTGTTGTCTAGGGTGAAGCCTACGCCCTCGATCCACACGGGCGAGTCGGTTATCCTCCTAGCGGTCTTCTCCCTAGCAATAACGAGGGCTACTGCCCCATCGCTAACCGGGCTTATGTCGAGCCTGTTCACAGGCCATACTAGCAGCTCGCTGTTCAACACGTCCTCCACAGTGATCTTAGCGGCCGCTTGTGCCGCCGGGTGGTCAAGGGCGTTCCCCTTGTTCTTCACGCTAACCAGGGCGATGTCCTCCTTCTTGGCGCCACACTTGTACATGTACCTCCTCATCTCCATGGCGAATATCCATATGAGGTTCGGGCCTAGAGGGCGCTCCAGTATCGGGTCCCATATGTAGGCGAAGACGTACTGCGGGTGAGGCATCGCCGGGCTCATCTTCTCCTCCGCAACCGCTAGAACAGTGTCGCAGTGACCGCTCGCCGCATGCCACCACGCGGCTATGGGAACCATGACCCCTGTTCCGCCGCCGACATAGACCCTGCTAACAGGCTTACCGAAGCCTCCTGCTCCATCAGCCAGGTACTCGCCGTTAAAGTGAACCCCGTCGAAGGCGTCCGGCGCGGTGCCAGTAACTATACAATCTATATCCCTTAGCGTAAGGCCCGCCTCATCTAGAGCCTGGCGAACCGCCTCCCACGCAAGCTCCCTGGGAGTCTCCAGCAGCCTCCTCCGGAACAGGGTCATTCCGGCTCCTACAATTGCTACACGATCCTTCACGTGCAAGTTAACCCTCACACGAATCACCCCCTCTAACAACTGGGCCCTGAGAGAACCACCACGGCGCTCGTAGTGGTCGGGGGCCCCCTCCACGACGCTACAATTGCCCGCTCAACGTCTGACAACTGGTGGGCTCCAGCCTCGCCCCTCAACTGTAGCACCGCCTCTAGGAGCCTTAGGAGGCCGGTAGCCTCGAGGGCGACGCCCATTGCTAGGCTACCGCCGCTCGGGTTGACGGGGTAGTAGCCGTCGTACTCGTACTCGCCCCTCTCGTATAGCTTGTGGGCCTCGCCCTCCGGGGCCAGTCCTAGCTCCTCGAGGCTCATCAGTAGGTACGGGCTCGCCCTGTCCTCGACCTCGGCGAAGTCCGTCGATGAGAGCGGGTCTCCTATCCCGGCCTGGCTGTACGCCCTGAGAGCGGCGATCCTCATTGAGGGCATCCTGCCCCACGTGTGCCACTCGAGCGTCCCGGTCCCCGTCTCGGTGGCGAACCCGACTCCCTCGATATAAACGGGCTTGCTAGTGTACTTCTCGGCTAGATCCGCCCTAGATACTACTAGCACTATCGAGGCGTCGGCGAACCCGGCTATGTCGTAGCGGGTCAGCGGGTCCATAACGGGCTCGGAGTCCAGAATCTCGTCTATTGAGACCTTCCCGGCATAGCTGGCCCTCGGATTGTTGAGGCCTCTGGCCCTCTCCTCCGCTGAGACTAGGGCGAAGTGGCTTGAATCAGCCCCAGTCCTCATCATGTATGCCTGAGCGTCTAGGGCCATCATGAAGAGAGGGTTCGCAGGCTTCACAGGGCGGACGTGGAGGGGGTCGAGGGCTAGATCGTACATTTCGCCCAGCGTCACGATATCGCTAGGCTTCGCGTGGGACTCCACAGCCACGATATCGAACATCCCAGTCTCGATCATCATGACAGCGTGGGCAAGGGCCTGCAACCCGTCTCCTGCAACCGTGAAGGTTGGCCTCAGGACTCCCCCGACAGGCTCTGGGGCGAACTCGTCGGCTATCGCTATGCCCTCCCAGAAGTCCTCCTGAGCGCTGATGAACGCGTCCACATCCCTCCTAGGGTCTACTCCAGCGTCAGCAT
>JALVJB010000084.1 GCA_027034115.1 Acidilobaceae archaeon
TACCAGGCCCGATAGAGGACCTGATCAAGAAGTACGACCTCTGGACAGCCTCAGTGCTAAGCGGTAACAGGAACTTCCTCGGTAGAACCCACCCGCTAACCAGGGGCAACTTCCTAGCGAGCCCGCCGCTAGTAGTCGTGTACGCCCTGGCGGGTAGGATAGACATAGACCTCTACAACGAGCCGGTAGGCTACGATCCCAACGGCCAGCCGGTGTACCTGAAGGACATCTGGCCGACCGCTGAGGAGGTCAGGAAGGCTGTAGAGCAGGCTCTAGACCCCGAGGCCTTCAAGAAGAAGTACTCCGACATCTGGAAGGGCGACGAGCACTGGAACAGCCTCCCCGAGCACAAATCCGTAACCTACCCGTGGGACCCCAAGAGCACCTACATAAGGAAGCCGCCGTTCTTCGAGGGGATGCCTCTAGAGCCGCCGGAGCCTAAGGACATAATCGGGGCCAGGGTCCTAGTATGGGCCCCTGACAGGACTACCACGGACCATATTAGCCCCGCTGGCAGGATACTCCCAGAGTCTAAGGCTGGCCAGTACCTCCTAAGCCTAGGAGTCAAGCCACACGAGCTCAACACCTGCGGCTCTAGGAGGGGCAACCACGAGGTAATGATGAGGTGCACCTTCGACAACCCCAAGTTCAGGAACAAGCTAGTCCCAGACAGGGAGGGAGGCTGGACAATATTCTGGCCTACCAAGGAGGTAATGCACGTGTTCGACGCCGCGATGAAGTACAAGGAGATGGGCATCCCACTCATAGTGCTAGCAGGGAAGCAGTACGGCACCGGCTCCAGCAGGGACTGGGCGGCTAAGGGACCCGCACTACTAGGAGTGAAGGCGGTGATAGCCGAGAGCTTCGAGAGGATTCACAGGAGCAACCTAGTAGGGATGGGAATACTGCCGCTAGAATTCATGCCAGGCGAGAACGCCGAGAAGCTGGGCCTAGACGGGAGCGAGGTATACGACATACTAGGCATAAGCGAGGGCCTCTACCCCGGCAAGATACTCACAGTAAGGGCCAAGAAGGAGGATGGCAGGGTAATAGAGTTCAAGGTGAAGGCGAGGCTAGACACGCCGATAGAAGTAGAATACTACAAGCACGGCGGAATACTCCAGTACGTCCTGAGGACAAAATTCCTCAAGGCCGGGAACTAGCACAATCCTCCCTGAGAGCCTCCAAAGCCTCACCCCAAACCCTTTCTCTCCCACCAGGCCCAGGGGAGAGCGTGTACCCTGTGACACGCCTCCTCCGGATCCTGGCATAAACCACGTGGCCTCCTACTGTAGCGTAGAATGAGGGACCCCTACGGGCGACGCACAAGCCCTCCAAACCGCAGAGGCCCAGCCTTCCAGCATAGTAGACTAGGGTGCGGGCAAGCCTCCGAGGGACCCCCAGTTCCACCGCGATAACAGCGCTATTACAGGGGAGCCCCCTGCTACGAGCCCACACCACTGGTAGGAGCCACGGGTACCTTAGCAGGGCGTCAACGCCCAACGCCGCACACCCGCAGGAGGGACCCTCCCCAATATATCCCGGCTCCCCAGGAGGCTATGTATAATTGGCGGCGATGACGACCGCTGGGTTAAACGACTAGT
>JALVJB010000085.1 GCA_027034115.1 Acidilobaceae archaeon
GAGTAGTAGCGAGGGGGCGAGACCGGTATAGGCTAGGGCCGTATAGTAAGCGGTGTCGGACAACCTATCAGTTACGGAGTCGAGGAACTCGCCCCTCTTACTCACCCTCCCGGCTGCCCTAGCCACGGCGCCGTCTAGCGCGTCTACAAGCGCGCTAAGGGCTACGAGCACTACGCCGGCCCAGTGTAAGCCTCGCATGGATGCGAGGGGTGCAAGCCATGCCAGCAGTAGGCCTGATAGGGTGTACGTGTTAGGGTTGGGGCTGAGCCTCGCGAGTAGTCTTCCAAGCTTCTCGGTCAGCGGTGCTAGTCTATCCCGGAACCTCTCAAGGGTCAACGCTGCACCCCGGCGAGCTGGCTTAGCGAGCTACCGGCGGGTACTGAGTCCCTCCTCAAATACCCTCTGGCGGGACATATCAAGGTGAGGTGTATCGTGATGGTGCTTAAAGAGGGTGTGCCCGCCCCGGACTTCGAGGCAGAGACTCATAGGGGCGATAAGATAAGGCTATCCGGCCTGAAGGGCCGGATAGTAGTCCTCTACTTCTATCCGAGAGCTATGACCCCGGGCTGTACGAGGGAGGCTAGAAGGTTCGAGGAGCTGTACGAGGAGTTCGAGAGGCTGGGGGCAGTCATTATAGGCGTGTCAACCGACTCAGTTGAGAGGCTTAGGAGGTTCGCCGAGAAAGAGGGACTTAACCATGTAATCCTAGCAAGCGACCCCCAAGGAGAGATAGCCGCTAAATACGGGGTACTCCGGAAGGGGAAGAAGAGGGTGTCAGCCGAGAGGGTGACCTTCGTAATAGACGAGGAAGGCGTAATCCGCAAAGTACTCCGAAACATCCGGCCCGCCGAGAAACATGCTGACCTAGCGCTAGAAGCGGTTAAAGCTCTAGCGTCACCCGGTTAGGACTCCTAACCCGGAGGTCCACCGCCTCCAATACTTACCCGGGTAATATAGCAATGAGATTAATCCCGACACTAACTACTACAACCACGGCCCGGGAAGCCCCTGGTTAGAGGTGCCTAGACATGCCCATACGAGTTGAGAGGGACCCTCCAATATCCTGGGTGATAATAGATAGGGAGGACAAGGGGAACAGCCTCGACCATGAACATGCAAGAGAGCTAGCGAGGGCGATAGCCGAGGAATGCCAAGCACCTGAGACAAGCGTGGTAGTACTCACAGGCTCGGGTACACGCTTCTTCTCCACGGGCGTAGACTTGGCGAGCGTCGCAGAAGTCAAGGATGAGAAAGACGCTTGGAAGCTCATGTACGAGGGCCTCGGAGGCATATGCGGCGCTCTGCACGAGTGCAGCAAGCCAGTTATCGCCGCGGTCAACGGCCACGCCATAGGGATAGGGTTCGAGCTACTCCACGCAGTAGACATTGCCGTGGCTGTTAAGGGAGCGAAGTTCGGGACTCCCGCGGTGAAGTGGGGCATGGTCCCGCCGGGCACCCCGACGGTAGGCCCCATATTGCTCGATTACAAGACCGCGGCCTACCTAGTCCTCACGGGGGACCTAATAACGGCTGAGGAGGCGAAGAGTAGAGGCATAGTTAACATGGTAGTAGAAGGCCACGAGGACCTAGAGAAAACCGTGAG
>JALVJB010000086.1 GCA_027034115.1 Acidilobaceae archaeon
TGGGAGGGAACAAGTAACATACAAGCCCTAGACATGCTCGAGGCAATAGCAAGGAAGAACGCCCACCTCCCACTACTCGAGGACATGAAAGCCCTCGCCAACCAGGCCTATGACAGGGAGACTGCTAGCAAGGCCTACGAGGCCATGGCTAAGACCCTCGAGGACCTGGCGAGGATGCCTCCCAGCACCGCAGAGTACAATGCTAAATACATACTAGACGATCTAGGCCACTCTGCAAGCGTGATACTCCTCGAGGAGCTAGCCTCTAAGACAGGTGACGAGAGGTACCACTGGGTCGCGAAGATCGTACTAGACTATGTGCTAGCCAGGAAGCCCATAGGCCATCCCGGCGAGGACAGGCTAATGGAGATAGTGACGCTGGGAGGGACCCTCGAGGCGTAAGCCTCGGGGGTTTAACTAGTAGCCCCCAGTAAGGACACCTATAAGGGCACGATAACCTCCTATTTTACCCATCAACCACTATTCCAAGGAATAACTCGGTGTAGATTGTGTCTGAAGAAGCCTTCAAGGCCTACGCCTCTAGGCCCTGGCTCAAGCACTACGACGAGGGTGTACCGGCCGACGTAGAGGTCCCTGAGAAGCCCCTCTACACGATACTAGAGGAGGCTGCCGCGAGCCACCCGGACAGGACGGCCCTCTACTTCTACGGCTACAAGATGACCTATCGGGAACTACTAGAGAATGCTGAGAGGTTCGCCGGCTACCTCCGGAGTAAGGGGATAGGCCCCGGGGATGTTGTAGGCCTGTTCCTCCCCAACTCGCCCCAGTTCGCCATAGCCTACTATGGAACACTCATGGCCGGCGCGACGGTCTCCCCCATGAACGTGCTCTACGGGCCTGCACTGATAAGGCACCAGCTAGAAGACAACGGTGCAAAGATCCTAGTAGCTATAGATATATTCAAGGAGAAGATCGAGGCGGGGGTCCCCCACACCGTTGAGGAGATTCTCTGGACGGGCATCCAGGACTACCTGCCAGGCCTGAAGGCATTCCTCTACAAGCTCAAGGCAAAGCCCCCCAAGATAAAATACGATGAGCGGAACAAGCCCTTCAAGAAAATAATCGAGTCCTCCCCAAGGATAAAGGAGAAGCCCAGGGTAAACCCGAAGGAGGATATAGCCGCGCTCATGTACACTGGCGGGACCACCGGCGTACCCAAGGGGGCGGAGCTAACCCACTACAACCTTCTAGCCAACGTTATCCAGATCGATGCCTGGTATAAGAGGGGAAAGAAGGCTGTAGACACCTTCATAGGGGCACTACCATGGTTCCACATCTACGGCCAGACAGCAGTACTAAACACGGGCGTCTACAAGGTCGCCACGATAATAGTATTCGCGAGGTGGAACGTCGAGGAAGTAATGAAGGCGATAGAGAAGCATAAGGCCAACGTTTTCCACGGAGTCCCACTAATGTACATCGCCATAATCAATCACCCGAAGGCGACACGCTACAATCTACGGAGCCTAGAAGTATGCATTAGCGGGGCAGCACCACTACCGGTAGCGGTTAAGGAGAAGTTCGAGGAGCTGACCGGTGCTAAGCTGAGGGAGGGCTATGGGCTCACGGAGACGA
>JALVJB010000087.1 GCA_027034115.1 Acidilobaceae archaeon
TGAAAGCGCCCGGCCTAAAGAACTACACAACGACGATACCAGACTTCGGCCTAGTCAGCCTCAAAGTCCCCCTGAAACCGGTGGTTCAGAAGAAGAAGCAGAAGCAAGTAGTCCAATACTACCAGGTCACAATCATTGTCGTGAACGATAAGGCCAAACCACTGAACAGAGCGGTAGTAAACGTACGCGACTCCAAGGGCAACATCGTGTTCTCCGGCCTAACAGGCCCCGACGGGAAACTAACTGCAAGACTCCTCCAGGGAAGCTACACCGTCGAGGCAAGAGCGGACGGATACAAGCCGTCGAGCATGCCTCTATCAGTACCAGGCACAAGCCAGGTCAGCCTAACACTGCAACCCACGACTGCCACGAAGGTGAAGCGGATGCTACCATACATACTCTTACTAGTCGGCCTAATCGTGATAGTCGCCGCCTTCTATGCTGTAAGGTCTAAGATAGCGTCCTGGATATCAAAGGAGGAGGAGTACTTCTAGCCCTCCCCCTAAAAACCACCCAATTTATTAACCTAGAACTTCCGGAGTAATCGTTAACGCTAAGCCCTAGTCGGAGGTGGTGCTGTTGACTAACCCGTTCAGGGAGATAGAGAAGTACGAGGAATTCCTACGCATCAAGCCCCTCTACTGGGACCAAGAGGCTGGAGAGTTCGTCTGGCTGGATACAAGGCTTATACCTTTCGAGGAGGTCTACCGGAGGACCAAGGACTACAAGAGAGTCGGGGAAGCAATACGCTCAATGGAGATAAGGGGAGCTCCTGCCATAGGCGTCTCCGCAGCATTCGGAATGGCCCTAGCCGCCAAGTACTCAAAGGCTACAACCCTCGAGGACCTCCTAAGAGACCTCGAAGAGGCGAAGAAGTACCTGGCATCAACGAGGCCAACCGCCTACAACTTGTTCTGGGCGCTGGACCGCGTCTGGAGGAGGATACTGGAAGCCTCGGAGAAGGGCGATCCGGAAGAGGTTAGAGAGGCAGTCCTAGACGAGTCAATGAGAATATATGTCGAGGATATTAGGAATAATGTGGAGATGGGCCGTATAGGCTCGAAACTCATAGACGACGGAGACAGGATACTAACCCACTGCAACACGGGCGCGCTCGCAACCGCCGGTTTCGGGACAGCGCTTGGCGTTGTAAGGTATGCCTGGTATGAGGGGAAGAAGATCCACGTAATAACCACTGAGACGAGGCCAGTACTCCAGGGCGCCAGGCTCAATGTCTGGGAGCTGAAGAAGGAGGGCATACCATTCACACTGATAACCGATGGAATGCCCGGCCTAGTATTTATGAAGGGCATGGCTGATCTAGCAATAGTTGGGGCTGACAGGATCATACTCACGGGGCACACGGCGAACAAGATCGGGACCTACATGGTGGCCTTAGCCGCCAATGATAATGAGAAGCCCTTCTACGTCGCCGCTCCAACTAGCACTATACAGCCCGTGACCGACCCGGCGGAGATAGTAATAGAGGAGAGGGACCCCGACGAGGTCCGGAAAGTGATGGGCAAGTACCCTATAACACTGCCAGACGTTAACGTGTACAACCCCAGCTTCGACA
>JALVJB010000088.1 GCA_027034115.1 Acidilobaceae archaeon
GTTATCCCTGCTAGGAGCTCGCGGCGTAGGGTGGAGCCTCTCTCGCTCACGTGGAAGAACGAGTCGAGTTTCTCGGCGATGCTCATTGAGGATCCCTCGAGTGTTTCGTGATCTCGTAAATTGTATTATACGGGATTCGTTGCTATATGGGGATTTCTTGAATTGGATGAGAAAAGTAGTTATTGGCGTTGAGTGTCTCGGGAGAGGTGTAGGGATGCTGTCTTGTAGTACTCTTCTTTTAAATGATTGCGGCAGTATTCTTGGGCGCTTGGGAGTGGTTTAGGTGTGGGGGTAGGAGCAGGGTCTAGGGCTGTTAGACAGTAGACAGCTGGGGCTATTTCCTCCTGCCACTCCCAGTAGCCCTCGAGTACTCCTCGTCCCAGTAGTTGGAGCACGGCTTTGCGGTATAGCTTGTGTACGGGTTTGGGCTTGCTTCGGGCGAATGGGGTCCCGGGGAGGGGTATGAAGGTGTGTAGGCGCAGTCTCGCGCCTCTCCTCGCCAGTTCTTCCATGACTTTGACTGTCTCCTCGACGTCTTCTTCCTCTTCGCATGGCAGGCTGAAGAGTATGTCTACTACAGGGGTGAAGCCGTACTCGAGCACGAGATCCACGGCCTCCAGGGCCTCCTCAACGGTATGCCCTCTTCCAACCCTTTCCAATAGCCTATTACTACCCGACTGGAGGCCCAGAGAGATCTTTCGGTTTCCAGCAAGCTCCCTGACTACCTCGAGCACCTCAGGTGTAACGTATTCTGGCCTCGTCTCGCTTGGAAAACTCCCGAGGAAGGGGGTCCCTCCAGCCTCCCTCACCGCTTCCAGTAAGCCGTGTATCATGCTTGGATCGGGCTTTCCGGGAACTATGCTGCCGTAGGCGAATCCTATTGGCGCGATGAACCTTATCCTCCTCTTACCCGCGGCGACGTAGTGTCTAACAGCCTCCTCGACCCGGGCTATGCTCCTGTACCTCACCTTAGCCTTGAAGAGCCATGGCACCTGGCAGTACTTGCACTTGTAGTGGCAGCCCCGCATGATCTCGATTGGCGGGTATAGCCCGTGTGTAGTGTTGTGGGGCCTGTAGTCGTCTAGGCATGCATACACCTGCCTGGTAACGTGGAAGCCGTCATCATCCATGTAGGCAGTATTGGGAGCACCGCTCGGAGGGTCCCCCAGGGCTGCCGCCTCTAGCAGCGGCGTGATAGCCTCTTCCCCATCTCCAACCACCACGGCCCAAGCGCCGTCGCGCAAGAGGTGCCAGTAGGCCCCCTCAGCGTGAGGCCCTCCGGCTATGACGTGGAACCGCGAGGCGACCCTCACTATCTCCTCTCGTAGGTCGAGGTAGCTGGGGGAGGAGACGCCGTAGAGGACTACGGGCTTGTACCCGGCTTCACTAGCCCTCTTAGCTACTGGAAGAGGGTCCCCCTCCACGATGGTAACCCTGTAGTCGACGCTTAGATTATCCTCGATAGCTGATAGTAGTGGGGCGAAGGCGTTTCTCCCACCATATACCGGCCTAGCGATAATCCAGAGTTTAACCGGCAACCCTGAGGACACCTAGACCTCTATTACAGAGCCCGTCCTAACACTGCAGGCCTTCTCCCTGTACACGCGAGCAATGTATTCCTTCGCCTCGTCGCCGCTGCAATGAGCGGCGCATATGGGACCCTCAACCAGCCCAGCCAACCTGTCCAATACACTCCTGGGCGGGGCGTGGAAACCGCCTATCACCATGTAGGGCTTCTCCCCCACAACTTCCAAGTGGAGCGCTGCCAGCCTGTCCACTCCCGGGTGACTACAGCCCACTACTAGAATCCTACCCCTCGCCGAGGGTATGCTGGCGGCGAGCTCGTAGAGGCCCACGTTCTCAGCATAGAGGGGTGGAAGTATGATTACCCCGTCGTCCAGCACTAGAGGGTCCCTCACAGTGATCACTCTTAGGCCTAGCCTCTCGAGCCTGAAGGAAGGCCCGGGAGGGGCGTATACTGTCAGCCCCGGCTTGGCCCTAGCCACTGCTGGGAAGCCCCCGTAGTGGTCCCTGTGCCAGTGGCTTAGTATAGCGTAGTCTAGCCCAGCCAGGTCCACGCCTAGCCTCTCAGCATTGTATTCAATGACGTGATAGTCCGTGTTAGCGTCGAATAGGAGGCTTGAGGCTCCCTCAACGTAAAGGCTCCAGCCCCACTCGTTGAGCAGCCCCGGCCCAGGCTCGTTATCATTGAGGACTACGAGCCTCACCATGTGCATGCACCCCATGCATATGATTGCACTAATTGTCCGAGTTATTCAAACTAGATTCTGTTTAATGAGCCCTCATGCCTAAAAAGGGAAAAAGCTATGAAATAGGAAAATTGGGAGCAAAAAAGTAGGGTTGCATTGCGTGGGGTTATGCTTTCTCTGGCTTGAAGAAGTAGACGTAGAAGAAGTAGACTACCGAGGCTAGTAGGAACAGCATGAAGGCGTTAGTTATCATTTTTACACTTGATATCAGGGCGAGCTGGTTGACGTGTTCCAAGCTTAATATTTTAGCTATGTATGGCAGTTGATCCTTCGGTATCTCAGCCAGTATGCTCTGGCAGCTCTGAGGACTCCCTAGGCAGGCGATGAAGTAGGGGTACTGGCTGAAGGCGTTCAGCCACTCTCCCAGCATTACCGTGGCTAGGGCTGCGAGGCCGCCGTAGAGTAGGAGTTTAGCCTTGGCGAATGGCATCGAGCCGCTCCTCATGTACTTGTACACGGCTATTATGACGGCGAACTGGAACACGTACAGTATCATCTTCAGGACGAAGACCCAAGCCACATTGTAGTGTGCTATGCCGTCTCCAACCTTCCAGCCCAGGCTGGCGAAGACGTTGTTAAACTTGTAAGGTATCTTTTCCAGCGTAATAGCGTACCATAGCCCTAGGAAGAACATTATGACTAGTCCTGCAAGTGCGACTGGCGCGAGCTGGCTTAGAACCTTGTTTACAGCAGCCTTGTATGCTTGATCCTCGCTCTTATGGTAGCTGTAGGCGAGGCCTCCGGCTACTGCGAGGCTTCCAGCGGTTATCGCCGCTACTAGTGACTTGAAGTATAGCGGCCATAGTGTCGGGTTTCCTAGCGCCTCGGATACGTTTAGGTAGGGTTTCCCGCCGGCGAAGTGGAGGCCTACGGGTATGTTTAGGAACGCGAATACTGCCCTGAACCCCAGCGGTATTAAGATCCCGGATAGTGCTAGTAGGAAGCCTAGCGTGTAGTGGACCGGCCGGCTCCACCTGTACCAGCCGTAGTAGAACGTGGCGATGCTGAAGAAGTGTAGTACTATCATTGTTATGGCTATGCCGAATGGTATCAGGGCTATGTTGCCGGCTAGGCCGAGGAAGTTGGGGTAGTAGCTTAGGAGGAATACGGTGAAGGCGGTTGCGAATACTCCTGCTACGCCGTAGGTGGCGGCGTAGAAGCGCATCAGCTTGTATGCTACTTTCTCTAGGCCCTCGTCGCCCTCCTTGTCCGCCTTCCACTTCAGGTATGGGACGTATAGGGCTAGGAATATGCCTAGGTTTACGAGCATTATGTGGAGGCCGAAGGTTAACGCCAGCCAGAACACCGTGTAGAGCATCACTCCACCACCCCCTTAGACCTCCTCCTCGGGCCTACCAGGGACCCAGAGGAACTTCCACACGCTGTAGCCGAGCGCTATCAGCACCAGTATGAAGAACAGTGCTACGAGCGCTACTGCACCGGTGCTCGCGGGGTTTATCGTGTGGGCTACATCGGTGGTCATTATGCCGTAGATTGTCCAGGGCTTCCTGCCGATCTCCCTGACGGCCCAGCCGAAGTAGCTGACTAGGTGTACTACTATTATCGCTAATATTCCCAGGCTTAGCAGCCATCCAGGCGTCTTCTCCGGATCCTTCTTCCACCAGAGGTACCCTGTTAGTATGAGTGCGTATAGGCCTAGGAGCACGGCTAGCGTGATCTTGGTGTAGTACAGGTAGTGTATGATGAGTGGTGGCTTGCAGGTGCCCCCTATCCTGGCCAAGTCTTGCGCCTTCGTCACCTGGCATACGCAGTAGTCGTTGGGTATCTTGTCGTAGCTGGGTAGTGGAGCGTTGGGGTTGCCGTAGGCTAGTAGTGCTACTAGCTTCTCGCCGCCGGGCAGGTACTTGGTTACCGGGGTGATCTGTACTGTGGTGGCTTCCATGGCGGCGAACTTCTCGGGGTTGTAATGGGCTATCGCCTTACCCATTTCGTGGCCGAAGACAAGGCCCTGCACGACTATGATTATAAGGGCGAATACCACGGCGAATTTGAATGCGGCGTTAATGTACTCCTTGTACTCCTTGCTGGCTTTCTTGTACTTCCGGATCCTCATGGCATAGGCTCCGAGCATTGTAAATGATGAAACTGTCAGGGCGGAGCCTATCACGTGCATTATCGATGCAGCATATACGGGGCTCTTGAAGGTCACCCATGTTACTCCAACAGTTTCAACAGTCTTCACAAGTATCATGTCGACGATAGCCTTAACGGGGGTGTTCAATAGCTGGTTTAACTGGTCCTTCGACATGTGCTCTATTGTCGTCTTATTCACAACTATCCTTAGGATGCTGTCTTTAACCTTGTACCCGGCCCATGACTCGTAGGCGAGGCGTTGCACTATTCTCGAAGGCATAGCCACTATCACAGCGTCATTGGTGGTGCCCTTCACGTCCATTCCAAGCTTCTCGAGCAGGGTGACGTTTAGGTCTTTGACGAGTTCTTTCGGCACGACTAGGGTTACCTTAGGGTATCCCTGATCGTACATCCAGTGGCCCGTGGCAAGGTTGTATGCTGGCTCTATCCCGGTTGGGGCGACCATGTAGCTGTTCACGCTAACGATCATCGCCGCGCTATACCATGGACCCACCACGGATAGGAATAGTAGCACTACCATCGCGGCTTTGCCGAACTTCTTCCAGCCGTAGAAGGT
>JALVJB010000089.1 GCA_027034115.1 Acidilobaceae archaeon
AGCGTGTCGGGGGCTCGTCCGCCGCCCTTGTCTGCATCATCCAGAAGTATACCTCGTCGCTACCGCACTTGGGGCACCTCACCTGGCCCTTGAGGAGTACGGCCGTCGCCGGGACTTGGTCCTTATCAACTACTATGATCTTCTCCTTAGGGCTGTGGGTAACCCTCCTCCTAACCCTGTAGGCCTCTAGTATAGACTCGTCCTCCAAGGGCATAGTGTACCCGCACCTGGGGCAGAAGAGCTCCCATTTCCCGTTGACCTCTCTCGGGTACATTACACTTCCACACTTGGGGCAGAAAACCATCCTAGCCCTCCTCGAAGGCTTGGTAGTAGGCATACCGCATCCTCACCTAGAGGAGTGAGAAGGCTAGTCGAGGCTTGTTAAATCTTACCCGTCCTCCAGGCTTTGAAACCCTCAATTATGAGTGGTAGGCGGGCTGCTAGGACTAGGAGGTCCCAGGCACAGTCTCTCCCCGGGGGGAGCGGGTAGCCGCACCTGCAGTCGCCGCAAGCGAATCTCACCTCCCCAGCATAACCCCTTTCCTCGAGGTCCTGGCAGAGGGCCTCGCACCCGCGCCCCGAGACCGCCCCGTCTATGTCGGGGCCTCTCTTAATGATTCCAAGGCACGAGTTCTCGTAGCATTTCGAGACTAGGATTCTCGCCTCGGGCTTAGCCCTCAATATTAATCCCGGCCTTCTTGTAGGCTTCCAATAGCTTCTCCCGGAACTCCCGGGCGTCCGAGGCTATTCTTTCCAGGGCTCCCCTCAGGACCTCCACGGGGTCCGCGTCCGTTGCTAGCTTGACGTATACTGATATCTTATCCTCCAATGGGTGGGTCTTAGCGTAATATGCGGTGTCAACCCTGTCGTCGGCCTGGAGGTAGTGTTGTAGCAGGCTACCCATTGTGTGGTCTTCTCCCTCGAGGATGAACATGTATTCTCGCTCGCCTAGCCTCTTGACCGCGACCTTCGACAACCCGCTTAACCCTCGCCAGCTAGGTGCTTCACGAGCTTTTTTACCGCTTCCCTCCAGTCTCCCGGGACGAGGAGCTTGCCCTCGTCATCCTCTTCCAGGACCCCGGATTCGAGGCCGACATCTATTATCTCGAGGATGCTCGCCCCGGTGAGGGCTCCCGCGGCGATTACAAGCCTCTTAGCGGTCCTCGCCGCGTATAGGTTTCCAGCCTCGCGTAGGTACTCCGCTATCATGCGCGCCGCCTCGAACACTGTTTCCGCGGGGGCACTCGTGTATACCTCGTCTCCCTCAATCCTCGTATCGTAGCCCTGTAGTCTAAGAACGATCTCCAACACGTCCAGAGGTATGGCTACTCCAGCCTCCCTATAGATGGACTGCCTGGTAACCCTGAGGGTCCCCCTCTTCGGCTCCGCCTTGAACTCTTGGAGGACTTTTTTAATGCCCTCCTTGGCCCTCCTGGCTAGGACTTCTCCACCGTAAACCTCTACTCGTAGGTAGCCGTCTTTGAACTTCATGAGCACTGGATCGCCCGCAATGGCCTTGGATAGTCTCTCCATGAACTTGTCGAAGTCCTCCATAGCCTGGGGAG
>JALVJB010000090.1 GCA_027034115.1 Acidilobaceae archaeon
TCGTAATGCTTATATAGAAGTGATGTAACCATGCACAACCGGAGTCCAAGTAGGGAAAGGTGACAGGAAATGGCGGCAGGAGTACCCGTGCTGATACTGAAGGAGGGAACCCAGAGGACCTACGGGAGAGAGGCCCTAAGGGCTAACATCCTCGCAGCAAAAGTCCTAGCCGAGATCCTCAAGACCAGCCTGGGCCCCAGAGGCCTAGACAAGATGCTCGTGGACGCGTTTGGCGACATAGTAGTGACAAACGATGGAGCGACCATAGTCAAGGAGATGGAGGTGCAGCACCCCGCGGCCAAACTACTAGTAGAGGTTGCTAAGGCCCAGGACGCCGAAGTCGGTGATGGGACCACGACTGTGGTAGTCCTAGCTGGAACCCTGCTAGAGAAGGCTGAGAAGCTGCTAGACGAGAACATACACCCAACAATCATTATAGAGGGCTACACTAAGGCCCTCGAGAAAGCCCTAGAGTACATCGATCAGGCAGCGGTCTCGGTAAACGTTGACAGCGACGAGGAGCTGAGGAAGATAATCGACACTGCCCTAGCCAGCAAGCTCGTGGGCCACGGCCCCGAGAAGGAGAAGATAATTGACCTAGTGCTTCAGACTATTAGGATTATCGCCGAGAAGAGGGAGGATGGAGGCTACGATGTCGACCTAGACAATGTGAAGATCGAGAAGAAGAAGGGAGGCAGCCTGCTAGACAGCCAGCTAATACGCGGCGTGGTCATTGACAAGGAGGTAGTACACCCCGACATGCCCAAGCTAGTAAAGAATGCTAAGATCGCGGTGCTAGACGCCCCACTAGAGATCCAGAAGCCAGACCTATCCACCAAGATAAGGGTCACCGACATAGACCAGCTAGAGAAATTCCTAGAGGAGGAGACCCAACTGATCAAGGAGATGGTCGAGAGGATTGCTGCTACTGGTGCTAATGTTGTGATTACTCAGAAGGGTATTGATGAGGTTGCCCAGCACTTCCTCGCCAAGAAGGGTATCATGGCTGTGAGGAGGGTGAAGAGAAGCGACATCGAGAAGATTGCCAAGGCCACCGGCGCGAAGATCGTGACCAGCCTGAGAGACCTCAAGCCCGAGGATCTGGGCTACGCCGAACTAGTAGAGGAGAGAAGAGTAGGAGAAGACAAAATGATATTCATCGAAGGAGCAAGAAACCCCAAGAGCGTAACAATACTCCTGAGAGGAGCCAACGACATGATACTAGATGAAGCAGAAAGGAACGTGATGGATGCTCTCCACGCCTTGAGGAACATACTAAAGGAGCCCAAGATCGTCGGTGGAGGAGGCGCAATCGAGGTAGACCTCGCCCTCAAGCTGAAGGACTACGCCAAGACCCTGAGCGGTAAGGAGCAGATGGCAGTCGAAGCCTACGCAGACGCGCTAGAGGTAATCCCCACCGTGCTAGCCGAGAGCGCGGGCATGGACGCTCTAGACACACTGCTACAGCTGAGAAGCCTACATGCCAAGGGCTACAAGTTCGCTGGCATCAACGTAGTGGAGGGCAAGATCGAGGAAGACATAACGAAGCTAAACGTCTACGAGCCAGTGCTAGTCAAGAAGCAGGCCATCAAGAGCGCTAGCGAGGCCGCCATAAGCCTGCTCAAGATCGACGACGTAATCTCAGCCGCCCCGCCGAAGAAGGAGGAGAAGGAGAAGGAGGAAGGCGAGGAAGAGGAGGAAGGCGGTAGCAAGTTCGGAGGCAACTTCAACTTCTAATCCTCCTAATAACTCTTTTATATACTAATCATTCCGTCGAGAGCAGTACTACCGAAATCATCGCCAACACTACTCCTAACGCTTGCCTACCCGTGAGGTTCTCCCCTAGAAGAGCTACAGCGAGAAGGACTGTTAAAGCCGGGGATAGCTGGGTGAGCGGTATGACCACGCTAGCCTTCCCACCCCACTGGAGAGCCAGTATAACCATTATGTAGCCGAGGGTCCCCGTCAGGCCAGCCATTAGCGCGTAGACTCCCTGCTTACCTCCTATGAAAACCCCGTTGAGGCGTGACGCGATCGCTAAGATAACTACCAAGGCCACGATCACGCTATTAGTGGTAACATAGACCGCGCGCCAATCCTGGCCCCTAGACGCCTCCTTGATCAGGACTCCCCATACACCCCACAGCATGAATGCTGTAATAGCCGGTAGGACCCACCTGGGAAGCAAGCCGGAAAACACCCCCAGGGCTACTCCAATCCTAGTGCAATAGTTTTAATGGTGCCTCCCTCGGGATTCCACTGGAGGGACCCGGAAGTGGCGGAGCATTACAACGCGTACCCCGTCATAGACGATAGAGTAAGGATAGGCCCACCCTTCCTCACCCGCTATGAGAGAGCTAGGATAATCGGTGTTAGAGCCCAGCAGATAGCAATGGGGGTCCCCCCTCTCGTCTCCTACGAGCAAGTCGGCTCCAAGAAGCCCCTAGACATCGCGAGGTACGAGGTTGATAATGGAATCCTCCCGGTATCCGTGTACAGGTATCACACGTCCGGGGAAGGCCAAGCGATACCCCTCAAGGTGCTCATAGAGCTCGGGATGAAGCTTGGAATCAAATACTAGCACTCCTACTCTAGAAAGGTGCATCTCACTCCTCGAAGAACACGTCTCCATCGAGCCCGTAGGAGGGGACCCCCACCTCTACCTAGTAGTCGATAGTAGGATAGGCAGGGGGCTAAAGGATAGCCTAGAGGAGGCCTACTACTCCCTGGCAAAGGAGAACTGCTACCTCCGCGCTGTAAGGAGCGAGGCCGGAGTAATCGCGCAGTTAGTGGAGGGTCAGAAGGGGAGGAGCCCCCTCCTAGCAGTCGCCCTTGCTTTAACAACGCTTGCAACCCTCTACGTCTCGGGATACTCTTTCCCTAAGAGGCCCGGGTTCGCCTGGAGCCCCATAGGATACCTCCTAGGCATCTTCATCCCCCTCCTCCTCCACGAGCTAGGTCACTTCACAGTCATGAAGAAGTACGGGGTTCCCTCGAGCCTCCCCTATTTCATACCCGCCCCTCCACTCCAAACAGGATTCATCGGTACATTCGGCGCGGTCATTAACATGAGGTGGCTACCTGCAAGGAACAAGCACTTAGCCCTAATGGCTATTGCGGGGCCCCTACTAGGCTTTATCACCGCGATACCAGTCGCGTACTATGGCTTGAAGGCGTCCGTCATAATGCCTGCTACCGGTGTATCAGCAATCCCCGTGGCCCCACTGGTATTCCTCCTATTCCCGCCTCCCGCGACGCCGGGTCCGGGAGAGGCCGTCGTCCTCAGCCCCATGGCGTTCGCCGCCTATGTAGTATTCTTCGTCACCTTCCTCAACCTCATACCCATAGGAATGCTGGACGGCGGGCACATAGTCCGAGCCCTCCTAGGCGAGAAGGGGCACGCCATTGTGTCAAACGCCTTCATAATACTCCTATTCGCCGCCGGAGCGTACTATCCTGGCCTCCTACTATTCGCCCTCATAGCCGCTGGCCTCTACTTCATGTCCAGGGGGAGGCACCCCGGCCCCGCTATCCTAGAAGAGGAGAGGGACCCCCTCACCATAGCGGCCGGCATAGTATACGGGGTCTTACTCATACTCACAATGCCTGTACCAGTGTGAGGAGCCCGGAGATGCCCTACAAATACTGGAGGACGCGTCGCCTCCGTAAGACCTGCCCTCCTCTAACCTACGGGTTCCAAGCCATAGTGGCGGAGAAGCCGAAGGCGGCGGAGAAGATTGCTTCAGCCCTGGGCGACGCCAGTAAGTGTTGGAGCAGGGGCATACCGTACTGGATAGTCCGGAGGAACGGGAGGCTAATCGTCGTAGCCTCGAGCGCTGGCCACATGTACGGGCCATACAGCGGTAAAAGGGGGTTCCCTGTCTACGAGTTCGAGTGGAGGCCTCTATGGGAGTATGATAAGAGTTCCAGGCACCTCCGCAAGTTCTACGAGGTCCTAGCCTGGATACTTCCCAAGGCGGGTAGCTACGTTAACGCTTGCGACTACGACATAGAGGGGAGCGTTATAGGCTACATGATTATAGAGGACTTGGGGGACCCCCGCAGGGCTAAGAGAATGGTCTTCTCAAGCCTAAGCCCTATAGAGCTCCGCAGAGCCTACGAGAACCTCCAACCTCTCGACATCGAGATGGTCGAGGCCGGGAAGGCCCGGCACGAGATGGACTGGCTCTGGGGCATAAACGTCTCCAGAGCGCTAATGGAAGCAGTCCGGAAGACGACTGGGAGAAGGGTCATACTAAGCGCTGGCCGGGTGCAAACACCTACCCTCGCCGAGGCTGTTAGAAGGTGGCTTGAGACACGCTTGAGGGTCCCCCAGCCAGTGTTTAACTTAAATATAATCCTCGAGAAAGACGGTGTAGAGTTTCCAGCTTCCCCCTCCGGGTGGAGGCCCTCCACCAGGAAGGCAGCCCAGGAGATAGCCCGCGGGTTAAGGACCAGACCCTACATGACGGTTAAACGAGTAAACGGGGCCAGAATCCGGGTCAAGCCTCCTCCAGCATTCAACCTAGGCGACCTGCAAGCTGAGGCCGCGCGCCTCTATAAGTTCTCCCCCCTGAGGACTCAAAAATTAGCGGAGGACCTCTACCTCGAAGCACTGATAAGTTATCCGAGGACTAATAGCCAGAAGCTACCGCCCACTATTGACTACGCCCGCATAATAAGGTCTCTAAAAGCGATCCCTAGCTACTCCAGTCTAGCCTCTAGGCTTCTAGCGGAGACCCGGGGGTCCCTCAGGCCTGTTCAGGGGCGTAAAGACGATCCAGCTCACCCGGCCATCCACCCCACAGGGGTCCCGCCTAAAAACCTCGACAAGGACCACTTCCTAGTCTATGATTTGATAGTTAGGAGGTTCCTAGCAGCATTCTCCACTAGCGCGGAAGTCTCCAGAATCCACGTTGCCTTAGAAGAC
>JALVJB010000091.1 GCA_027034115.1 Acidilobaceae archaeon
AAGAACCCGGAGAAGACCAGGAAGGCGTTCCGCGATGGCTGGTTCCACACTGGGGACGTGGGCGTCATGCAGGAAGACGGAGGCATAATGGTCCTCGACCGGCTTAAGGATGCTGTGAAGAGCGGTGGAGAGTGGATACCCACCAGCGTTCTCGAGTCGATAATAAGCGAGGTGGCCGGTGTCGAGATGGTCGCAGTGATACCGGTCCCGGACGAGAAGTGGGGGGAGCGCCCAGCCGCCCTCTATACCGGGACCGCAGAGCCCGAAGAGATACGTCGCCACCTTGAGGAGGCTGTCGAGCAGGGTAGGATTGCTAAGTGGTGGATACCCGACCATATTGTGCGGGTAGAGGAGCTCCCGTTAACGAGTACTGGGAAGATTAACAAGAGGCTCCTCCGAGAAAAGTGGAGAGAGATCGTGGAAGGGAGGGGCTCCTAGGACTCCCCTATAATGAATGTTTTCTCCCTTCGAGTGTATTTTGATAGCTTGTCCAGGTCAACGTCCACACCTATACCCGGCCTGTCCCGGGCTACTATAACGCTACCCTTCGAGAGCTCCCATGGCTCATCGACGATATCCTCCTCATAGTACCTGCTACTAGCGCTGATGTCGCTAGGATACCTTACGCCTGGTAGGGTCCCTAGAGCCACTAGATGCCCCCTACCTACGCCGGTCTCGAGCATACCGCCTATCCAGATAGGCCTTCCGGCAGACAGGCTCCAGAACCTGTGAATCTCGAGGCTGGGCCCTATGCCTCCCACTCTACCAGGCTTCACGTTTATGACCCGGGCCGAGCCTAGGCGGAGGGCCTCCATTGCGTGGTGGGGCGTCTTTATGCTCTCGTCGAGGCATACTGGAGTCTTTATCATAGCCTGGAAGTCAGCGTGCCATACTAGGTCGTCATAGTAGAAGGGCTGCTCGACCATGAGTAAATCGTAATCGTCCAGCCGCGTTAGCCTGGGAGCGTCGAGGAAGGTGTAGGCGGCGTTGGCGTCGACCTGTAGTGGAATATCGGGGTATTCCCTCCTAACCCTCTCAACGACGTCTATGTCCCAGCCGGGTGCTATCTTAATCTTAATCCTACCATAACCCTCTTCTAGGTACCGGGCAATCTCGCGGAGGAGCTCTTCTACGCTCCCCTTAATACCGATGCTGACGCCGACGCGGACCTCCCGCCTCACACCGCCTATAAGCCGCCAGAGAGGGACCCCCTGGCGCCTAGCCTTAAGGTCCCAGAGAGCCATTTCCAGGCCAGCCTTCGCCATGTTGTGCCCCCTGATCCCTGCGGTAACCCTGCTATACTCTTCGGGGTCAGGGGTCCCCCGGAGCCTCGGGACGATGTAGCCTTCAAGGACGTGCCAGGCCGTATAGACGGTCTCATAGCTATACCAGGGACCCTCCCCTGCTACTACCTCTCCCCAGCCCTCGACTCCCTCGTCTTCAACCCTTACGAGGATGGCTGGCCTCAGTCTTGTAGCGCCGAAGCTAGTCCGGAACTCCGAGCGGAGGGGCATCCACACCTCATACAAGGAGACTTTCAACTACAGCTACACCTTCTCGGC
>JALVJB010000092.1 GCA_027034115.1 Acidilobaceae archaeon
CCTATGCAAACTTCTCCGATACACTCTTTGCCTGCATGAATAAGAGCAGGTAATCCCTTCCACCAGCCTTGGAATCTGTTCCTGACATGTTGAATCCACCAAACGGATGGACATCCACAAGGGCACCAGTACACTTGCGATTAATATAAAGGTTACCCACGTGGAACAGTTTCTTCGCTTTATGTATCTTGTCCCTGTTTAGCGTGAAGACAGAGCCCGTAAGACCATAAACAGTACTATTGGCAATCTCAAGAGCGTGGTCAAAATCCTTTGCCTTTATGATAGAAAGCACGGGTCCAAAAATTTCTTCCTGCGCAATCCTTGCATCAGGTGGAACATCTTTGAAAATAGTTGGCTTGATGTAGAAACCGTTACCCGGTGCCTTCTCACCTCCAAGAATGAGCTTGCCCTCCTCTTTTCCGATGTCAATGTAGGTCAGAATTTTCATTTCAGCTGTTTGATTGATCACAGGTCCCATGAAGTAGTTGTCTTTCGCTGGCCCGATTTCGATTTTCTTTGCCTTTTCGACCACCATTTCAATGAATTTGTCGTAAATGCTTTCGACAAGGATCAACCTTGAGAGCGCAGAGCACTTCTGCCCCTGGAATCCATAAGCTGAGGCGATAACAGCATTTGCCGCATCCTCAAGGTCAGGATACTCATCATCCACAATAATGGCATCCTTTCCACCCATTTCTGCAATCACTCTCTTGATCCATATCTGGCCTGGCTGAGTTTTGGCAGCAAGCTCGTTTATCCTCAGTCCCACATCCTTTGAACCGGTGAATGCAATCATGCGGGTCTTGGGATGCTGAACAAGATAATCACCCACCGTGCTTCCTGGGCCTGTTACAAAGTTAAGCACACCCTTTGGCAATCCTGCCTCTTCCATAAGCTTAACAAACTGATATCCAACAGCAGCTGCATCACTTGCAGGTTTTAAGACAACTGTATTTCCCGTAACGAGAGCTGCGGTGGTCATTCCAAGCAGAATGGCGAGAGGGAAATTCCAAGGTGGAATCACAACCACAGTTCCAAGGGGAATGTAGAAGTATTCGTTAAACTCAGTGGGAATTGTGGTCAGCGGCTGAGGCTGGGCATAACGGAGCATCTCGCGTGCATAGAATTCAAGGTAATCAATAGCCTCTGCCACATCGGCGTCTGCCTCTGCCCAGTTTTTACCCACCTCATAGACCTGCCATGCAGCAAGCTCAAGTTTCCTTTTCTTTGCGATTGCCGCTGCGCGAATAAGTATCATTGCACGCTCCTCAGGTGGCACAAATTTCCAGTATTCAAAGGCTTTATTGGCAGCGAGGAGAGCCTCTTCAGCTTCTTTGGGGGTAGCCTTCTGGAATATGCCTACGACCTCGTCCTTGTTGGATGGGTTGATGGACTTGAACTTTTCCTCGGTATAGACCTCCTTACCATCGATGATAAGAGGATACTCTTTTCCGAGCTCGCTTCCCACTTTTTCCAGTGCCTCGAGCATCTTTTTGCGGTTCTCTTCCTTGCTAAAATCTGTAAATGGTTCATTTTTGAAAGGTGTCAGCATCTTTCTACCT
>JALVJB010000093.1 GCA_027034115.1 Acidilobaceae archaeon
CCCCTAAGCCTTGTACCATTATCACTACTATAGGCGCGGGCACTACCATCCTCGAGGACCAGGACGACGTGGTAAACCCTATCCCCAGTACTACTAGTAACCCTTGCTCGCAGGGGTCCCCCAGAACCTCCGCCCTGAACCTGGACCCTACCATCAGCCAGCGCTCCCGCCGCCTCGAGATACTTTATCCTAGGGGGTCTCCGAAGGAGCCGGGGCAACACTCATCACTTCCTCCTATAAGACAATAGCGGAGGATCAAGAGTTAATAGTGGAACCGTGGCGGGAGAGCAGGCTATCACCTGATAAGCCGCCTCCCGTAGCCTGCCAGGGTCGAGGGGGACCCCCACGCCAGCCTGGCCACTGGCCACCACTGGTAGAACCCGGTCCAGTATAGTCTCGACTGCTCCTAAGTCGCCCTCCTGAGCCCTAGCAAGCACGCCAGCCCATACCGCCATTAGCTGCCCGGCCGGGAAGCCCAGCTTCCAAAGCTCCTCTCCAACCTCGTGGGCCTCCCAGTACCTCTCCAGCTGGATGAGAGCCGTGTACCTGCATAGCACCCGGGAGACCCCCCTTCCCGGGCAAGCGGGCTCTTTCTGGCTGGATGGAGGAGCGACCCGCCTCCGGAGAGCCTCCTCTTCTCTCCTGCCGATTGGTGTGGGTGTATAGAGGTGGATCTCCCTGCTTGAGACTCTCACTATCACCGGTCTTTTGTCTAGTAGGGATTCGATTTTCTCGCGTAGGAGTGGGGCTTCAACCGGGCAATAGCCCTGTGTATTGGAGAGGTAGGTTACGCTGATCACTCCTAGCTCACGCTCTATGGCTTTCCGGGGGAGCTATCCTGGTAGGCAACCGTGGATTATTCCGATTTTTACTAGTGTGTTGAGACTTGCGCTGTGCAAACGTGGGGCTTATCGTTTCCAACAAATGTATGGGAGAGCTGCCTCTTATGACTCCTCTTCAGATATCTCTCTTTCCTTAATTATTATTGCCGTGACTGCTTCTCCGGCGTGGATGTAGACTAGAATTTCAGCTACAAGGTATAGAACTTGGAATACTAGGCCCAAGAACCATAGTACAGCGTCTATCGTGAAGTCCGGAACGTTCAAACCGTAGAATAGTTGGAGGTTCTTTATCTTTAACAGGAATACGCCGAATAGTATCGCTCCGATCAGCACTAGTATGCTGGCCACAAGTGCTATTACGAGTGAAGCTACTACGACGCCCCAGGAAAGCGCTAGTACCCCAGCGATAAATATTACGAGTGTAAATACTACGAGGAGCGTGCTCCATAGCATTAGTGCTGGCCCGGTCTCGGCTGACGAGAAGTTTATCGGGTCGAACTCCCTGAAATATCTTCCACTGTTCTTCCATCGTATTAGGCCTACGAGTGATATGATGATACCTACTAGGGCTATTGCGGCTCCTATGAGTATGGCTGAGGCAGCGGCTTCGAGCGAGGCTTCCCCATGGTTAAGGTCGAAGGGGAATCCCAGGAAGGCCACTATCCCTAGTAGTCCTATTAGGCCGAGCAGGTCTCCTATTAAGGCGTAGA
>JALVJB010000094.1 GCA_027034115.1 Acidilobaceae archaeon
AATCGACTACCGGTCCCGGACCATTACGCTAGCTTCTAAGGCCGCTGGCGTAGACTACGTTGAGGTTGGGAAGGCGAGGGTTGACCCCGACGCCGTCTTGGGTAGGGCTAAGTGGTAGCCCGCTTTATCAACATGTTAATGTATATTCTCCCGGAGAAGAACCTAATTGTAGATACGGTGTAGTAGCATGCCTTGCGGCGAGAAGGTCGCGCACTATACTAGCGTTCCGGAGGAGCCCGTCCCAGAAGATATGGCCACAGGCACTACTATCAGGTGGCTGATAAGCGACAAGGATGGAGCCTCCAACTTCTATATGAGAATGTTCCGGATGGAGCCCAGGGCCCACATTAAGGCCCACTTCCACCCTTGGGAGCATGAGATCTACGTGTTAGAGGGTTCTGGTAGGATCCGGATAGGCTCCTCAACCTACGACGTCTCGGAGGGTACGGTCGTCTACATTCCTCCAAACGTGAAGCACGAGTACTGGTCGGGCGGTAAGGGGTTGAGATTCCTGTGTATAATACCTGCGAGGCCCACGGCCGAGAAGACTGAGAGGCCTCTGGAGTGCTAGGCCTCTCCAAGCTTCTTTAGGTAGTCGCGGAGCGCCTCGACATTCCATGGGTGCACGCTCCGCCTCCTTTTATCCACGTAGATCCCCAGCTTCTTCGCCTTCTCCGGCGTTAGGCCGGCCTCCCTGAGCTCTCCCAGGCTGAAGCCCCTCCCTTTACGGGTTCCCGGGTCTATTGGGCCGTGCTTCCTGAGCCTGGGCTTCTTCACTATCGCTACGGGGGGCTGAGGCTTCTCGCTCGCCATCTCCCAGTGCACCTCCCCTCCTACTCTCCAGCCAGTGGAGTTTTAAGAGTTGAGGCTTGTCTAATAGGTCCTTCCAGCGGGCATATGCGGGCTCCCTTATCCCGGCCTTCTCTAGTAGCTCGCAGAGCTTGCATAGCCTCCTACCAGGGGCTGTGGGCTCGCCGCACCTCTCGCACCTGGGTAGCTGCCGGGGCTTTAGGCTAGCCGCGTGCTCGGCTAGGAGCTCGTCGAGCGTCTCCATGAGGGTGTAGAGGGTTCCAGGCCTCATGTCCTCTAGGCGTTGTAGGGCCCACCTTACCCTGGCCCTGAGGGTCGGCGCTAGGTGTATGTATGCGCACTCTGTCTCTTGGAGGGGGAAGCCTCCCAGGTAGGAGTATGTAGCGGTCTCCCACTCGTAGATCTTTCGGAGGGGCTTGACCCGCGGCACTATGAGGGGGCTCGCGGGCCCACTCAGGGGGTGCTGCCGGAGGAGGCCTTCCCAGTCGCCGCGGAGCATGTTTATGATCGCGGTCTGGCTCTCATCGTCGAGGTTGTGCGCCGTAACGGTCCTCGACGCCCCATACATCCTGGCGAAGAAGTTGAGTATCCTCCTCCTGGCGATGCCGCAGTAGGTGCAGGGGCTAACCCTCACCCCCCGGGCCCAGGCCTTCTCAACGATCTCGGCTAGGGTGTACCCTGTGTACTCCTTTATACTAGTGAGTACGTGGTCGACGCCGTACTC
>JALVJB010000095.1 GCA_027034115.1 Acidilobaceae archaeon
CGCCGAACTTGAAGGCCTCCCCTTCCCTAGAAAGTACGCTAGAAGCGGGGACGAGATACTAGGTAGAGTAGAGTCGGGCGACGCCAGGTACGGGGTACTATGGCAACCATACTTAACCATAGCCAAGCGGAGAGGGTTGAAAACTAGGGAGTGCGACCTCCCCTTCTGCTGTGTTCTAGGAGCTAATAAAGCTCTACTCAACAAGGCCGACGTTATCAGGAGGCTTTTCGCTGAATCGATACGGGAGGTGCGGGGAAAGCTCAGTGATCCTGTACTGGTTGAATCTTATAGTAGAGTTATCGGTTTTGACAAACAGCTCGTCCGAGAGAGTCTTAGCTCGTACATCTTCTACGAGGAACCCCCGAGGGAACTGTTGAGACAGTATTGGAATACTCTTCGCGAGGTCGCCTTCCCTGAGAGAACCCTTCGCGAGGCGGTGCTCTAGCGCATTAGGAGGAAGAAGAGGGAGGCGGAGATGACCGCCTGTAATCCTAGTATGAATAGGACCACGTGGGTTTCCCTTACTCCTGTGGGGCATTGGGTTCTCCCGCCCCGGAGTCGGAGGAGTATTTTGAGCGCGAGGTGCGTGACACTGTAGATTTTATTCTCGTTTCGGGGGTCAAGGGTAAGGGACCCGTCGGGGCAGGGGTAGGCGAAGTTTACTTTCTTGACCCTGTGCCAGAGGGATTTCAGGTAGAAGAATAGTTCCATATAGTATAGCATGAATGATAGTACAGCGTACTTCTCGAAGTTCCCTAGGACTACTAGTCCAGCGTAGTAGGCTCCTACTCCATATGTAAACGAGTTTCCCGGGAATGCTTTAGCAGGGTACCAGTTGAATACTAGGAAGGCGAGTATTCCCGCTATTCCAACGACGGCGCCAGCGATCAATAGGGGGTTCCCTTTTATTAGGCCGACGCCTAGGGCTCCGAGGAGGAGGATTACTCCCATGCCGGCTTCTAACCCGTTGTACCCTGCTAGCATATTGAAGGCCATTGCCGCGGCCATTACTCCTATTGGTACGACTACGAGGGGGTAGTAGATTCCAAGGTCGATCACTCTGCGGATTAAGTCTAGCTTTGTGTAGCCGGCTTTTATTGCGACTAGGGGGATGCTTATTGGTAGCATCAGTAGTATCCTCGTCTTAGCGGATAATCCTTTTCCTGCTCCCTCATCGTCGCTGGTTTTAGCCTGTCTTCCGGGGAGGTAGCTTAGTAGGTCGTCTATGAGTCCTAGCAACGTTGATAGTGCGGCTACGAAGGATAGTGCTAGGATGGATGCTAGGTAGAATTCTTGTCCGTGTAGGTATAGGCGGATTATCTCGAGTACGAGGAGGCCCATCGAGATTGTTATCAGTGTCCAAGTACCCCCTGATACTACCGCTTTGGGGTATCCGGGCTTGTTTCGGTCCTCTGCTAGGAAGCCTATTAGCTTGGCTATATCGATCCACTTGTAGGTTGCGTACACGTTAATTATAAATGTTATAATTGATGAAATTATTATTTCCATTATCAGCGGGTCTGCGTTCAACACCTAGCATACCCCCTTAGTGTACTCTAGATACGCTATTACTTGGCTCGCCTGATAGCTAAGAGGGCCTATACTAGCTTTTAGATCTACTAGCCTCCCAATACTTTCCATAACGCCAGCTGGAATATCTACATGGCTGCCTAGAAGTAGCACAGCCCTGCCAGAGAGTTTTCCGGCTTCCAGGTCTTCTCCCTCCTCCGATAGCAAATGAACTAAATATTGATATCTCTTGAGGATGTGGAGAGTGAACTCTAGGGGGATTCTCCAAAGCCTAATACAAGACCTTTTATTCACATATGCTTTACGGATTTCATTCATTATCCCCCTCTCGGTAGTATCCGTAGCGCATTTCCCTGGATCGTAGATCAGCTGAAGGGGTGGTGAGGGGGGTCCTAGAAGGTAGGCTATGCCCAGCGAGCTATTATGAGTTATCGAGCTGAAGCTTCTGGCAATCTCGTCTAGCCTGCCTGTGGCTCCTGCGTAGCCTTTCGGAGGGATTCTCCCAGAGGTTATACCTGTGGGGCTAACGATTATGTAAATAGTTTTTTTGTATTTAAGTTTATCTTCTAGGAAGTGTTTGAAGCTGTGATGATCATTCATGGGTCTTTCAGTATCTCCTCTATTTTCTTTTTTGCCTCATTATATGCCATTTCTTCGTCGGGTTTTGTTGTGGCTGGGTCGAAGGGGTAAGTTCCGAGTATTAGTTTTACTTCACCGTTCTCTAGTTCAGCGAATAGTTGTGGCAGTGCCGCCATTCCTAGGTCGTCGGTTTGCCCGTGTTCTATTGCGTACATGTAGTCTTCCTTCTTTACCTCGAGGGGTACTCCCAGTTCTTGGGACAGCTTCTCGGCTAGTTTCTTCCAGGCGTTGTGTAGGGGGTGGAATTCGGCTGTGTCCAGTATTATCTTAACTATTTTGCCCATCCTTCCCTTCACCATCCTTTTATACCGTTGGGCCCGATACGGGTATTTATCTTGACCTCTCCTCCTCGCATATCCTCTTCATTAGGAGAGCGTCTTTCTCGAGGATCGGGCTCTCGCTGATTATTGTAGCGTTTATCCCTGTTTCCAGGTAGGCTCTGCACACTACTCTCCACTCTGGCCCGTACTCCTCCTCGCTTAGCGTGTGGTGCTCTCTCTCACCGCCTTTCCCGTATTCTATCTTGGAGAAGTGAGTGTGCAGCGGGTCTATCGCCCGCTTTCCCAGGTTTTTCTCGAACTCTTCTATTACCTTTAACACATCGTCTATTGTGAGGACATGTTGTCCCTGGTATCTTGCGTGGAGGTGAGCCCAGTCTATTGTTGGTCTACACCTCTCACCCAGCTCCAGACATATCTTAATTACCTCGTCTACATCGCCTATAGCCGTAGTCTTACCCATTACTTCAGGCGAGATATCTGGGGTTTTAACCCAGCTTGGGAGTTCTTCTAATACCTTCTTGTAGCCCTGAATAGCTCTTTTGACCGCATCTTCCTTACTCTTGTTCCCCTTGTAGTAACCTGTATGTACTACTACTGCATAGGCTCCCATCCATTCTGAGGCGATCATTGCTTCGACTATTCGTTTTACACTCCTCTTTACTACTTCTTCATCCGGACTGGCCAGGTTTATGTAGTATGGAGCGTGCATGCTGAGTAGGACGTCGTACTTCCTCGCTTCTTCTCCCAGTTTCCTGGCCTTCTCCTCTTTTATTCTAACCCCTCTTACAGCTTCGTATTCAAGAGCGTCTAGCCCCATTGATGCTAGAATTTCGGGGACCTTCTCTATTTTTCCCTTGAATTCTAGGGGTTTTCCGGCTGGGCCGAATCGTAAGCGTCCCATGCTTCGCCACCAGTAGAATTACTACAGGGGAGGGAGATTTTGGCTTACTGTATTAGCTCGTTTACCAGTTTCTCTATAACTTTTCTCACGTTCTGGCCTTTGCGGGGAATAATTATTCTTTTATCTGCAAGGTTATTAATTATTTTAATTAGCCACCTGGCGGAATGAGGCTTTGTAATAACCAGGTACAGCCTCATTCCTAGGGCTTCTGCTAGGTTGAAAGCTATCCTTAGGTCTACTAGTGGTTTCCTTGGAGCGCTCCAGATTAGGATTATATTGTCTAATATGTAATTATATTGTATTGAATATTCAACTGCTTCTTTCACGGCCCTATAAGGTTCGGGGGGGCCATCTATATCTGGAATTAAAGATATTATATTTATTAAATTTCCTATTATTTTACAATTATTCTCGCATAAGGGATAAGCCCTTATCCCATATAAAACAAGTAATCTCGCGTTTATATTTCTCAATGCATCCATAACGTCTAAACGCTCTTCTCTGGGAAAACTGCGGGTAGAATCCAGGAGTAATGCGATATC
Organism: Acidilobaceae archaeon; assembly: GCA_027034115.1. Taxonomy (GTDB): domain Archaea; phylum Thermoproteota; class Thermoprotei_A; order Sulfolobales; family Acidilobaceae; genus Thermodiscus. Next base: position 3,894 of record JALVJB010000095.1, read on the forward strand.
CGCCATGGCTCAGGCACCTAAACATTGCTTGAGGGTTCGTATCATTTCTCCCCTAGATGGTGCATGAACCCAGTGAATTATACCGGCGCTAGAGAGGAAGTCCAATTGGTTCCTAATCTTCACCCTATCTTTGCTCCCGCCAATAGTTATTATGCAGGTCTCCACGTTATTGTTGTAGGCGTAGAGGGCTGCGAGTTCAATGGGCGCGCCCATGTTCAAGTCCCCATCAGTTATTAATATTATTGATTTTTTTCTTATGCTTCCTCGGAGGAGTTTTGCCGCTTCAATTAGCGCATCTCCTGGAGCTGATCCCTCACCTGTGTTCTCCAAGAGTGATAGCGATCTTATAACAAGCTCTAGATTCCCGGTTAGAGGTAGGATTGGGAACGCGAGTCCATAGAAGGCTACTAGTCCTACCCGGGCCTGGAGACTCTTAACCCTGTAGGATGCGTCGTTTGCGACGGTCTCTACTACCGCTTTCAGCTTTGAAGGCCTGAAATCTCCCACTCCCTTACCCATGCTCAGGCTTGCATCGATAACGTAGACAACATCATACAATGAACCACTCAAGACCACTCACCCATGAGTGAACACGTATGGTAAGCTCTTCAGCGATAGCAGTATTTCCCTGTATTCGAGGTCATTTATCATATTTAGTTCTCTAGCTAAGTTGACAATACCGAGGGTAGAATAATATTTAATATTATTTTTATTTAAATATTTTTGAATATAGAAATCATCACTGACTATCACGACTTCCCTATTAGATTCAACGTATTTTACTACGGAATATTCAGATCTTGTTAGTAGAGTTTTACCGGAGCCCTTTAATTCAATTATATTAAATATTTCAAAATCTTTTTTAATATTTAATCCGGACTTAATCGCAAGAGCCCTCAATATTATATAATAATTTTCTAATACTGATGGTATAAATATTTTTATTAC
>JALVJB010000096.1 GCA_027034115.1 Acidilobaceae archaeon
CTATCTCTTCTTTCACCCTTTGAAGCCTCTCCCACGCCTTACTCGAGGGTCCCTCCCTGGAAGCGATTAGCTCGAGCCTCTGCGCCTCCGCTCTTAGAACCGCTAGCCTCCTTTGTAGCCGTAGGAGGTCCAGTCCTACCTGGATGTCCTCGTCTGTGAAGCCTACTATTCGTAGTATTGCATCAACGCTCTTCGCACTCCTCAGGACGGCGTCGACATCGTCGACGAAGACTAGGCGGAATCCTTGGGCTGCAAGCATCTCAGCGTTTTTCCTAGCGAAGCTAGCCGTCGTTATGAGTATCCTGTAGTCACCGTTTTCTAGGGCTTTAAGGGCCTCTTCGCGCTCCTTCTTCTTCATCTTACTGTGTATCGCTATAATCCCCGCCTTGCAGCGGAGGGCGGATGCGAATGATTTAGCCCTCCTGTACACCATCTCGACTAGAGTTGTGGTCGGGAAGACAAGGTAGGACTTCTTCCTATGCTTACAGGCTAGGTAGAGGCTTGCAATGGTTCCGAAAGTCGTCTTACCAACGCCTGTAGGCGCTATTATGGAGAAGCTGTCCCCCCTTACGAGCCTCCTAGCCCATGTCCTCTGAGCACCCCAGGCAGGTGTGCCTAGGGCCTTCTCGAAATAGCCGATTAGGCCATTGGCATCTTCCTCTAGCTTGGCTAGCTCGCGGTATCCCTTCCTCAGGGTTCCAGCCTTTTCCAAGGCCTCGTAGATCGAGGTGATAGAGGACTCTACATCTCTAGTATCGGGAAGGCACCTGGGGCAGGGGAGGCCTTTCCGCAAGCGCTCCTCAGTATTGGTTCCACCGCAGTTCGGGCATGAGTACCTGTACGAGCCCCTCCCAAGGGATTCTCCCTGCAAAACCGGTACACCGAGGTAAGCGTGATCCTCGGATTACTACTCCCGGAGGGGTTTATTATAAACTATTAAGGGAGGAGGGAGGAAGCATAGCTCCGTCAATAGTCTAAGAACTCTCGTACAAGGCCTTATTACCTCTCTCGACTATAGACTACAATTGGAACTGGAGGGGTGACTCGGTATGAGTAGTGTTGTAAGGATTAGGGAAAGGGAGGAGAGGAGGATAAGAGTTAAGGTGACTAGAAAAGACGAGGAAGAACTGGACTGGTACATTGCAAGTATCTGCGGCCTAGGCGCCTAGCACTCCTAGGAGACCCACGGGAGACCATTCAGGTTTCTAAACACATTGTCGCATTCTGAGCATAGGATAAGTGTATAGATGATAGCCTTTTCTGGTATTCTCACGTAAACGCCATGATACACTAACAAGCTTCATATCTAAACCTTATAATCTTGAAGCCCAAGAGTAAAGACACGACCCAAGAAGGCGAGAGGTGAGGGAAGAGATGCCCTACAAGGTAAAGATCGACCCAAGAGACTCGTGCATCAGCGACATGGTCTGCGTCTCCATCTGCGGCGAAGTCTTCGAGATGAGCGACGAGGACGGGAAGAGCCAGATAAAGGAGGAGTTCAGGACCGATCCATCCAAC
>JALVJB010000097.1 GCA_027034115.1 Acidilobaceae archaeon
ACCTTGAAGCCCGCGAAGTACGTTGGGGGACCCCCGAGGATCACCAGGTCGGGCCTCGGGTTAGACCAGGCTTTCAGTATTTCGAGAGCCTGCGGGTCAGCGGGTCCCTGAACGTCGCTCGTAAACACTACAACCCCCTCATCGCTTATCACCCGGAGCATGAGGACCCTGCCGACACGGGACCCCGGAGCACCGTGCCATACTGGCGGGGAGAACTCTATCACGAGGCCCTCGTCGAAGCGGAACACTCTGCCATCAGCGCTTTCCACCCTAGCCCTCTCAGCCACACCCATCTTCCTTAGGAAGACGTAGCTCCGGATAGCCTGGCTCCTATTGATATTCCTCTTGGGATCCTTAACTAGGAGGGTCTTCCCATAGTACTCCTCCGCATGGTCCCTCATATAGTGATCATAGTGGTAGTGGGTTATCACCACTATGTGGCTCTGCCTAAGCCACTCTAAGGCCAGCTCCCTGGACTCCTCAAGCCTCCTCCACTCTACATCATGGGGTGGCAGGCCGTAGCGCCGGGGGGCGAGACTAGCCCCCAGGTCTATACCTATGACTAGCCCGGAGGCCTCGACGACCGTGGCGAGACTCCTCACCCCCATGCTATCACTAGCTAGTATCCGCACCTTCACAATCCCACCCCAGCGCGACCCTAGCCTTCCTAGCCGCTAGAACATAGTCCTCACAGGATACCGGTAGCCACGACCTGAGATACTCGTAGTGGTCCCTGCCCAGCCGCCTCTTACCGCCTCTACTTGCTCTCATAATCTCGATGACAAGCCGCCTCATTAGGTCCCTCCTAGTCATACTGGCTATTACTGCCTCCTCGACGCTGAGGCCTTCGAATAGCACTCTCAATATTATCTCTATTACCCTATTGATCCTGTCTGGCACCCCGATAATAGAGCCGCGTAGCTCGATCCTCCTCGGCTCCCCCCAAGGGACGCTCGCGTCGAGGTATCGGCTCGCCCCCTTGCGGGGAATCTTATCGACAACCCCGCCGAGGACGAAGGCGTCAGCCCCCCTGATGTCGTCCTCTGTGAGGGGCTCCTCAGCGTCGGGCCGCAGTATTATTACCCTGTCTGCCCCCATGCTCCAGAGCACCCTCCCGGGCTTCTCCTGGGACACTGTGATCTTCGCCCTGCCAATCACGTCGGAGAGCCACTCTCTCACATTATCACCGGCGCTCGTGAGGGCTAGGTGGGGGTCCCACAGGTAACGGCGGACAACGCTCAACGCTACCCCCAACTGAACCTTAAGGCTGCCCTTCTCCTCCTCGTTGTGCCTGCCCAGCATCCCCAGGTCTACGATGAACAAGGGGAGGGGAGGGTTGGGTAGGAGGGCCTCAAGCTCCCTCCACGAGACAGCCTTCCTATAGCACCTCCTACCCCAGACGACGTACCTGCAAGGGGGACCCTCACGCCTTGGAACACCAACTATTACACCGCGACTAGTCGAGAGAACCCTCATCGGCTGGGGCCGGGGGAGGAGGCAAATATCCCTCT
>JALVJB010000098.1 GCA_027034115.1 Acidilobaceae archaeon
CCTCAAACGGTTAGGGCCAGGCACTACACTACAAGCCTGGTAGCCGGGGAGGTTAGGGACAGGGAGTCAAGCCAGGGGCTAGAATTCATGGTCGAGGCAGGCCTACTGGAAGTGAGGGACCCCCGAGTAAGCCGTCCCAGGATACCGAGGCGCTTGGAGGCAAGGCTTAGCCAGGCCGATAAGAGCCTACTAGCACTAGCCGCAGAGCTAGCCCGGGAGTGCGGGAGTGTGGCAATCGCCACCGATGACTACGCCCTCCAAGAGGCGGCCGTTAGGTTAGGCTTCGGAGTGTTAAAGGTGAGGTACCGTGGAGCCAGGATCACGCAGTAGCCTGGAGGAGAGGGTGAGGCTTCTAGAAAGGCTAAGGGCCATGGGGTTCCTCCACAGCGAGAAGGTTTACAAGGCCATGCTGAGGGTCCCCCGCGAGGAGTTCGTCCCGCCACCCTACAGGGACCTGGCCTACGAGGACAGGCCACTGCCAATCGGCTACGGGCAGACGATCTCCGCGCCAAGCATAGTGGCATACATGACGGAGCTCCTAGACCCGGACAAGGGCATGAAGGTCCTGGAAGTGGGGACGGGGAGCGGGTACCAGGCGGCTGTGCTCGCGGAGATAGTGGCGCCGAGCGACGCGCCGAGGAGCGAGTGGGGCCACGTTTACAGTATAGAGAGGATACCGGAGCTGGCGGAGTACGCTAGGAGGAATCTGGAGAGGACTGGCTACGCCGATAGGGTTACGGTGATAGTCGGCGACGGGTCGAAGGGTTACCCGCCGGAGGCGCCCTATGATAGGATAATGGTGACGGCCGCTGCTCCAAGGATCCCGAGGTCTCTCGAGGAGCAGCTAGCTCCTGGCGGTAGGATGGTTATTCCCGTGGGGGACTCGTGGGACCAGACCCTCTACCTGGTAGTTAAGACTAGGGATGGAAGGATTATCAGGGAGCCCCGCTTGCCAGTACTTTTCGTCCCATTGATCGGGGAGGAGGGCTGGCCCGGCTAGCGCCTGAGCATTCTCTTGAGGGTGGAGTAGAGGTTCCAGGCATTCACAGCCTCCAGTATGCTTGCGACTCCGAGGATTACGACGGCTACAGGGTCCCTCCCGGGGAGGAGGGCGTAGGCCATTGTCGACCCGGCTAGGAATGCCGCGAGGAACCCGGACTTGGGCAGTATTCTACCCCTAATGACTTGGAACCCTGCCAGTAGCCCCTTGGGAGGCCTAGCCTTATACCCCCTGCTATCTTTCTCTAGGAGGCCCAGCTCGACGAGCCTGTCCAAGTGGTGCCTAGCGGTGCTAGGGCTCTTGAAGCCCATGGCTCTCTGGAGCTCCCTGACACCGACATAGCCGCCCTTCGCTAAGACGTAGAGGTACACCTTTAGGCTCGTTCCGGCGAGCACCTCGACTGGATCCCTACCCTCCCCCTCATCGGGCAAAACCTACCACCGAGCCATGACAATGTAGACGGCTAAGCCCGCGGCTAAGCCAGCCCCTAGTGCTACGGCTAGACGGG
>JALVJB010000099.1 GCA_027034115.1 Acidilobaceae archaeon
CTCCAACCAGCGAACTCGCCGAAGGTTGCCCCCAGCCTCGCATGTAGTTCCTCGAGAGGAAGCACTCGGAGGCCCACGATACAGCACCCTCCACTATGAATCCAGTAAGGTAATCCTCAACTATATATCCCGGAGGGACTGAGGAAGGCTAAAGGGGCCTAGTCTCATAGCCCAGAGGCATCCCAGGCTCGTCAACTATTCCTAGTGGTACGCGCTCCGGGTATACGCTACAGTCGCCAAGCGCCGAGAGGCCCTCATACTCTCTCCCCTTGTATATTAGTTTCCATGCCCTGAGAAGGCTCCTGTCATCGAGCCACTGGGGCTCGCAGTCCCCGCTCCCCTGCTCCACGCTAAGGCTCTTCTCCAGGGTCACGATCCTGGCAAGAGGAATAGAGTCCCCGTCATCGATGAAGTGGAGGGTTAGGCCGCCGTAGGCTATGGAGTATAGTAGTACTTTATCCATGACTTCTAATTGCTCTGCTCTAGACTCGTCACCCATGAGGTATGCGATGAGGGCTTCAGCGACTCTTGGGGGGATGCTCGCTCCTCCCCTGAGAACGCTTGCGACAGCGAAGCTATCGCTTACTGCTACTATGACGGCCGGGTATATCCTGAGCATAGACTTCATGTCTTCAAGCCGGATCTCCATGGTTGAGCCGCCTCATATGATGCTCGGCGGCTGCTTGTCCTCGCCCCTCGCCTTGGGTACTACGCGGAGGTGAGCGTTGAACCCTGCCGATATGAGGGCTAGCAGGTTCGCGAGTTTTCTTATAGAGCCTGTAAGCCTTGGCTTGGAGAGTTCCTCGTGGTAGATTACCTCGGTTATGACTATGTTCTGCGTGTTAATATAGTCTGGCTGCACAATGATTATGCAGTCGGGGCATATTAGGTACGCGTCTCTTATGATATTATAGACTATTTCCTGCCTGTCAACGGGGGAGAGGGCTGACAGGGCGCTTCTATGCTCTGGGCTAACCACAACGCCTAGCGTAAGGACTACCCTGTCCTTCGCAGTCGACGGCTGTTGTATAACGATGCGGGCGACAACGGGGGGGATTTTAGCGGTCACCCTTAGTATCCACTCGACGGGAGCCTCCTTAGGCGGCGTCTCTCCCTGGACCTCGTGGCCCTCGTCAACTAGCCATGCTATGATCTTCTCCCTGATACTCGTCAATTCGCCGGACACCGTTAGCCATAGGCGGTTCGGCGAGTGTTTATATAGAGCTATTCTTTACCCGGCCGGGTATAGAGGGCTTGTTAATAGGGCACGTGGACCCTCACGGTTTAACAGTGTTAAAAGGGGGACCGGTATTGGCGAAAGCGCTAGAAATCGAGAAGCTAAGAGTGAAGGTTGCCGGCAAGGAGATACTGAGAGGTGTAGATCTAAGCGTGGACTACGGCGAGGTACACGCTGTAATGGGCCCCAATGGGAGCGGTAAGACAACCCTAGCATACACAATTATGGGGCGGGAAGGCTACGAGGTAGAATCCGGAGACATAAGAC
>JALVJB010000100.1 GCA_027034115.1 Acidilobaceae archaeon
AAGGTGAGGGTTAGCCCGGGCCTCATAAGGGACTACATCGACTGGAGCAGTGAGGGCGGTCGAGCGAGAGCCAGAGGCCATCGGCGAGCCTAGCCACGGTTTGCTACTCGTCATCCCGCCCTTTAGTATAGCAGGAGCCCCAGGGAGGGATAAATAGTGGCCAGAGCCCCCTGGGTCCTCGTAGGGGGCCTTGGCTTTATCGGAGAGCACTTGGCCTACAGACTACTCCGGTTAGGCCTTGAAGCAGTGATCCTAACCAGGAGGGGGAGCATTAAGAGGAGGAGACGACTGGCCAGGAGGCTGGAAAAGGCTGGCGTGCAACTAGTCTCTTCTCAGCGAGACTTCATCGGCGAGGAGGATATTGAAAACCTCTCTCCCGCCGTAATCTACCATCTAGCAGGCAAGGCCTCGGGCTCTTGGAAGGTGCAGTGGGAAGCGCATGCCGGCCTCGCAGAGCGAGTAGTCCGGGCTGCTACACGTGTAGGCGCTAGGATTGTGTACGTTAGCAGTATAGCGGTGGCGTCAGACGCCGCAAAGGCGCCTCCGGGCGAGGTCGTTACCGAGTACGATGTCCCGCCTGGCCCTCAAGCGGCCTTTGAGACCATACACGCTGAAACAAAGGCTGCTGGCGAGCGCGTGGTTTCATCTAGTAGCGGTAAGTGGGTTATAGCTAGGCCAGGCCTTGTCTACGGGCCTGGAGAGGCCCATGGCGAGGTTAAGCTCCTTAGAACAGCCGCTAAGCTAAGGGTTGCCCCAGTCTCTAGGCGGGTACCTATCGTTCACGTCGCTGACGTAGCCGATATCCTCTCTATGGCGGGTTACGGCGGCTTCGACGGTAAGGTGCTCCACTTAGTCTCAGAGTACACTCTTGGGGACCTAGCCGGGGAGCTTTGCGGCGGCAGGTGCCTGAGAGCTAGCATAGACAGGCTCTTATCGCTGGGACGATTAGCCCCTAGGTCCAGCAAGTTGAGGTTGGCCTGGAGCCTGGTCCGCAGAAAATACCGGTATCGGACCAGGGTGTTCCACACGTATCCGTGGAGGCTGGGCCCCGTCTAGGGGATTCTCCCGGCTAGGACTAGCTCTGCGATCTCGGCGAACCCCGAGCCCCCGGGCTTTGAAGCTATGTAGTTGGCTATTCTCTTCACGGCTTCGTCGGCGTCCGCCGGGCACGCTGAGTATCCAGCCTCTTCTAGGAGTGGGAGGTCGTTCCCTCCGTCTCCGACGGCTAGTACTTCTCCCGGTTCTAGCCCGAGCATTTCCATGACCTTGCGGAGTCCTTGGTCTTTTCCTCCCTGGCTGGGTAGTATGTGTATAGCGTAGCCCGAGTCGAAGGCCTTGTAGCCCTTCTCACGGGCGAGTAGAATTCCCTTTTCACGGGCTTCTCTCGAGGCTGGAGGGTAGAAGGCTAGGTCGTGGTGCCTGTAGATGTTCTGCCAGCTCTCCCTGAAGCCCAGTCTTAGTAACTCGTCTATTAGATCCTGGCCCGGCCTTCCCCTGCATATATGGTATCGCTCGCCTTTGTAGAATATGACGCAGCCGTTCTCGGCGATTGAGGGACCCCTAGCTCCGATGTACCGGGCTAAACCGGCTGTTACCGGCACGCTGTTACCGGAGACTAGGGAGACCGTTATCCCGTTCTCCTCCAGCTTCCTGATGGCTTCTATCGCTTCCTGGCTTAAGAGGAGGTTTCCCCTGTGGAGTGTTATTGTGCCGTCTATGTCCGTAGCCACTAGGCGTATCGCCATGACCACGCCCGACTCTTACTCCTGGAAGGGTGCCCCATTTATGCTAGAGGCTAGCATCCCTCAGGGTGGTGGCTGGCATGTCGGGAGAGGCGTTTAACTGGCACTGGTTCATCGAGTGGGGGACCCCTACTAGCGCTCACATGTACGGTGTCAAGAGAGTGCTCTATCAGGGTAGGTCCAAATTCCAGGATATTATGGTGGCAGAGCTCTATGATGTAGGGAAAGCACTGATACTTGACGGTAAGACGCAGTCCTCCATATATGATGAGTTCGTATACCACGAGGCTCTAGTACACCCGGCTATGATACTGCACGGATCGCCGGAGAAAGTCCTAATCCTAGGCGGGGGTGAGGGGGCTACCGCGAGGGAAGTTTTACGGTTCAAGAGCGTGAAGAGGGTTGTAATGGTTGATATTGACGATGAAGTAATACGGGTGGCTAAGGAGTATCTACCTGAGTGGCATCAGGGGGCCTTCGACGACCCTAGGCTGGAACTACTCATTATGGACGGGTTGAAGTACGTTGAAGAGGCCTCGGAGAAGTTCGACGTTATAATAGCTGACCTAGCCGACCCGCTCGAGGCTGGCCCCGCCTATAAGCTCTACACTAAGGAGTACTATGAGAAGCTGAAGAACCTCTTGAATCCGGGAGGAGTATTCGTCACACAGGCAACCAGCCCAACCCTAACAACCTATACCCATGCGGTGATACTCAACACTGTTAGGTCGGTATTCAAGTACGCTCTACCCTACCAGGTCTACGTTAAGAGCTTCGACTCGACCTGGGGATTCGTCCTGGCATCCGATGATAAGGACCCTGCGAGCCTAACGCCGGAGGGGATCGACGCCTACCTAGCTATGAATGTTAAGGGGGAGAATAGGTTCTACGAGGGGGCCATACATGTTGCGATGTTCACGTTCCCCAAGTACCTGAGGAAAAAGATTGAGGAGGTCAGGGACGTGGCTACCATCGATAACCCGGTCTTCATGCCAGCCTAATCTCTCTTCCCTTTTATCGCGTGGTATACCCTCGTGTAGTCCGAGTTAGCGTAGCCTATCCTGCTCGCAGTCCTATACATAGCATGGGTCCCGGCCGTTGCCGGCTGGGGTATGTCGAAGGGATATCCCGCGCGGAGGGCGTACTCGAGGTCCTTCATAGCCATCCGTAGGGTGAACGAGGCGGGCTCGCCCGGGTCCCTCCTCATTCTAGGGATGTATTTCTCGGCCGCGGCCGCGAAGACGGTCCGTGATAGCACGTCCTTGAAGGTTTCGGGATCTACTCCATAAGACTCGGCTAGTACCGTGGACTCGGCGAGGAGTTCGATCGTCCCTATCAGGAGGGAGTTGAAGGCTAGCTTCAGGCCCGCCGCCTTAGCGGTATCCTCGCCTAACACTACTAGCTCGCCTGCCAAGTCCTCGAGCACTGGCCTTGCAGTGTTGAGGCACATCCTCTCCCCGGCAGCTACGAATAGCGCCTTCCCAGACTTGACTGCTGAGGGTCCCCCTAGGACTGGCGCCTCCACGTAGCAGCCTCCTAGTGCTTTCACGAAGCCCTCATACCTCTTGGAGGCCTGCGGCGTGATTGTAGCGTGGTTTACTATGACTGCCCCGTCCATTCGGTGGAACCCGCTTAGCACCCCGTAGATCGCGTCTTCGTCTGATAGGAAGAGTAGGCCGTACTTGGCTTCTTGCACCGCCTCGAAGGGCGTGGCTGCCACGCGGGCGTTTATCCTCTGGGCAAGCTCCTCGGCTTTCTCACGGGTCCTGTTCCATAGGATGACCTCGTAGCCTAGACCTGTGAGCCTCTCTGCGGCCGCGGAGCCCATTCTACCTGTCCCGATTACTGCTACTTTCTCCTTCACTTCACGAGTCACCCCTTAGCTTCTATAGTCCTGGGTTATTAGGATAAATCTTCTAGCTGGCTAGCTCGTCTAGTAGGACTACGAGGGATGGCTGGCGAGTATAGAATATGCCCTAGGTGTGGCAGGTCTAGCAGGGAGGTCCCTTTCATTGGCCCCCTATGCCGTGACTGCTACGTGGAGGTCTACGGCGTAGCTAGGCTACCCGAGAAGGCAGTGTTCACATACTGCCAGTACTGTGGGAGGTACAAGTATCAGGGTGGGTGGAACGAGCCCACGGGGTCGGTCGAGGATACCCTCGTTAACTTCCTTCACATGTACCTGACTAAGAAGCTGAGGCCTACCGAGCATATTGAGGAGGCTTGGATACGGGAGATAAGGCTGGAGCGGCCCTTCTCTGGGCCGGGAATCTACACGGCCCGGGTGGTTGTTGAGGGCGAGTCGGACGGTGTTGTAGCTAGGGAGGAGAGGATAGTTCGCGTCCAGGTTAACGCTGCTGTCTGCCCTTACTGTACTAATAGGATTACCAAGAGGGGGTACAATGCCATCATCCAGGTTAGGAGTAGCTCGGGCCGCCTTGATGAGGGGCTTAGGAAGAGGATCGACTCCTTCTTAGCGGGTATGGCTCCAAGCCTGGCTGACGCTATAATAGGGGTTGAGGAGGAGAAGGAGGGATTCGACCTTTTAGTGAGTGATCCGAGTGTTGCCAGAATGATTGCCTCCAAGCTGCGTTCAGCGTTCCTAGCCAAGACTATTGAAACGTTTAAGCTAGTCGGCCGTAACCCAGATGGCTCGAGGAAGGGCCGCCTCACTATCTCGGTGAGGGTCCCCGATATTAAGCCCGGCGACTTGCTCGTTATTGGCGACGAGCACTACTTCTACCTGGCAAGGTCCCGCGGCGGAGCCATCATGGTTAACCTTGACACAGGGAGGGAAGAGCACTTCGACAGCGATCACTTATGGAGTATGGGGTTCAAGGAGTATCCAGGGGGCGTAGAGCTACGGAGGTATATGCTCCTCAGCAGGGGTCCCGCTACGACAGTGTTCCTCGACGCCGAGACGGGGTACGAGAGGGTGGTTGAGGTACCCAGTGATACTGTAAA
>JALVJB010000101.1 GCA_027034115.1 Acidilobaceae archaeon
CGAGTAGCAGGAAGAAAGCAGTTCCTACTGCAGCGCCAGCGAAAGCACCGTTCATCTCATCCCTCTCCTCTCCGCCTCCTCCGCCAAGCATGGATACACTCACAATGATGAACATGACTGCTGCTCCTACGTAGACGATTACTAGAAAGATTGCTATCACCGTGTAGCCGAGTAGAGCTATTAGGGCGGCGTTTAGTAGGCCTAGTATTGCTAGGGCGCTGCTTGCATAGACTAGGTCATTCGCCTTCACTACGTAGTATGCTGTGAGCATCATGAAAACTCCAAGGATGCCTCCAAGTAAGGGAACGTATACATCTATCACTTCTCCTCACCCTCCTTATAGGGAACCTTTACTAGGCCCTTTTCCTCATCGATCACATACCTAACTGGAATGCCCTCCTTAGCGGTCTTGTATTCGGGAGGCTTGGTGAAGCTTTCCAGGTCAATATCCATCTCTGCGAGGTTCTCATAGACAACGTCGTGGTAAGGTACATGATATAGGGCTTCAGTTGGGCAAACGTCTACGCACATTCCACAGAAGATACACCTCTGATAGTTTATCACCGGCCACATGACCATCTTCGTTTTACCAGTCTTAGGGTCTTTCTGCGGTATCCTAATCATTTTCATCGCAGAGGCAGGGCAGATTCTTGCACAGCTAGCGCAGTGAATACACTTGTCTTTGATGAGGACAATGAAGCCTCTGTAACCCTCCCTTAGCTTCGTATACTCCTTGGGGTAGACTAGCGTGAACCGCTCGGGGTCAAAGAAGTACTTAACGCCTACAATAATCGCCTCTAGGTTGCCCTTAAACTTATGGAATATTCCTCTTTTCGGCTTAGTTTTGGGTACTGGTTTGGGCGGCATGGCTATCACCTCATATCAATCCGAGATACGCCTCGAGGATCCCGAGGCCTAACCCGAAAAGGGCTAGCGGGAAGAGTATTTTCCATGCGAAGTCGAGGGCCTGGTCTAGCCTGTACCTTCCGTAGACGGCTCTTAGGAAGCTGAAGATCGCCATGAGTATGGTAGCTTTAACCACTACTATGATCGAGGGATACAGGTAGCCGGAAAGGAATCCTGTTCCTGGATGGTATGGTAGCCAGCCTCCGAAGAAGGCGAGCGTTATGAGCACGGAGTAGACGAACCTCTTGATATACGCAGCGCCCATATTGACCCCGTAGAGTAGCCCCGAGTACTCCGTGTAGGGGCCTGCTACTACCTCGTTCTCGCTCTCAGGTATTTCGAAGGGGAAGCCGCTTGTAGCCATAAGTACTCCTATGAAAGCGGCCAGGAATGCGAGGGGGTTGAGGACTGCGAACCACTTCCAGCCTTCTTGAGCGTTTACGACGTCTACGAAGTTATAGGAGAGGGTCATCGCGGCAGTAGAGAGGATACTGATTATTATGGCTATCTCGTAGGCCGTTATCATGTAGGATTCTCTCATACCTCCGATTATTGAGAACTTATTGTTGCTAGCCCATGATGCGAGGACTATGAATATTGCTGACACTGTGGATAACGCTAGTGATATTAGAACGCTGTAATCCATCGGTATAGGCCACCATCTCGCTACGCTCGTGAAGGGTACAGCGACTAGTGGGACTATGCTGAGGACGAGCGCGGTTAATGGGGCTAGGAGGAATACTCCCTTATCAACTGTCTTCGGGATTATCACTTCCTGGAAGGCGTATCTCATAAGGTCCGCTATTAGCTGGAGAGCTCCTCCTAGCTGTGGGGAGACGTGGAGGGGGCCGAACCTCCTCTGGACTCTCGCGGCTGTCTTCCTCTCGAACCATAGGATCCCGATTACCACCACTAATGGGACTATGAGCCCTAGGACTATGAGCTGCCATAGCGGAGGCCATATTATTATCTTTATTATTAGCTCTATCCAGTTCATGGCTCTTCCACCTCACCTATCTCCTTCCGGTGGGAAGTAGTCGATGCTCCCGTAGATTGTCGGCAAATCCATTACCCTGTGGCCTGGAAGTATATACTTGAAAACAATAGCATTGCGTGCAGAGGCTGATACTATTCTCACCCTGTAAGGCTTATTTGCCCCGTTACTCTCAACGTAGTAGGAGATCTCTCCTCTCGCAGTTTCGGCCCTGGCATAGGCTTTTCCTTTCGGCACCTTTAGTAACGCGAAGACCGGGACCAGTTTGACTCGCCCGGTTTCCTGGAATACCTTCTTGTAGAGTGGCGGGGCGGTCTTCCAGAAGCGGTCATGCATTATCTGTTCTCCCTTATGCTTGTCGAGCCAGTCGGCGACTTGCTCGAGTATGTGGAGGCTCTGTTTTATCTCCTCGACTCTCTGCCATACTCTTGCGAGAGAGTCGCCCTCTTGGAAGACAGGGATCTCGAAGTCGAGCTCGTCGTAAACCTCGTAGGGGGCATTGTACCTGACATCATACTCAACCCCGCTGGCTCTCAGGTTCGGACCGGTAATGCCCAGCTCGATCGCCAGGTTCCTCGGAATAACGCCGACGTCCTCTAGCCTCGCCCTAATTACTGGGTTGTCAACGTAGATTTTCCTGTACTCTTCGAGCCTCTTCCGCATATACCTGATAGCTTTTCGGAGAGAGTCGGTGAAGCCTTCCGGAGCATCCCTCCTTACTCCCCCGAAGATCGGGTAAGAGTGCGTAAGCCTGGCTCCGGTGAGCCAGTCCGCTAGCTCTACCCATACCTCTCTGTCCCCGAAAGGCCACATATACATCGTTGAGTGGCCTACGAAGACTCCGAATATTCCGAAACCATATAGGAAGGCCGCGATCCTGTTTATTTCGCAGAGGAGCACTCTAAGGTATTTGGCTCTCAGAGGGGGTTCTATGCCTAGGAGCTTCTCAACGGCTTCTACATAGGGTAGTGTAACGTTGCAGGCGTCATGGATGGCCATCCTCTCGTAGAGGGGAATTCCCTTAATCCATTCCCTGCCTTCGCCCAGCTTCTCCATCGTTCTGTGTACGTAGCCCATGTCTGGGTCGGCTTCTACTATAACGTCTCCGTCGACACGGATGATTATCCTCATATGGCCCGAGCCTGGATGCTGAGGCCCGATGAAGACTTCGTAGAGGTCCTTGCCAAGCTTCCTAGTCCAGAACCCTGGGAGCTGTTTAAGGTCATTGAAGCCTACCTTCCCCGATATACCGCTTATCCTTGCACTCATAAGACCCACCTCTTATTTCTTAAATATTGGCTCTTCCTTTACAATGAAGTCTTTCCTGAGCGGTTTCAGCTCAGCAACAGTGGGAGCGAGTAGTAGTGGTCTCAAGTCGGGGTGGCCCTCGAAGACTATTCCAAATCCTTCGTATACCTCCCGCTCCTGGAAGTCCGCACTAGTCCAGACTCCGTAGAGGCTTGGAACACTATTCTTATCCCTGGGTATCGAGTAGCCAAGTCCTACAACGTAACGAGAGAGTTCCTTCTTACTATAACTGGATAAATGATATATAATTTTAATTATACCCTCTTTAGGGTAATCTATAGCAGTCACGTCTTTGACGTGGTCAAAACCTGCCTCCTTCATTCTTTTAGCCGCTTCTATAACGTTCTCTTCTTTTACCTCAACATGCACTAGGTCTTTTCCCACTTCGACATTTACTACATACTCAGCTAGGAGATTCCTAACCATATCCGCTAACTCATCAATGCTCACGGCCCTATCACCCCTTCCACCATGCACAGAGGTCTTCCTTAGGCTTCACGTACTCTTTGTCGGGCCTCCAACCTTCCTCGACGAACTTGCTTGCTAGCCCCTCCCGGCGGATCTTCCTCTGCAACTCAATGATCGCTCTTGCAACCGCCTCCGGCCTCGGTGGGCAACCGGGGATATAGATGTCTACAGGGACAACTTCCCAAGGCCTCACGATGTTATAGCTGTTATAGAATATGCCTCCGTCGAGTGCACACGCGCCCATTGCTATTGCAAACTTAGGCTGGGGCATTTGCTCCCAAACGACCCGTAAGGCGCAGGCCATCTTTCTCGTAACGGTGCCCTCTATCAATATCATATTGGTCTGCCTGCTACCAACCCAAGGTAGTGCTCCGTGCTGCTCGTTATCATATCGAGGACTCCAGGCAGCGGCAAACTCGCATCCACAGCAGCTCGTGGTCAAGTGGACAGGCCATAATGAGAAGGCCGTCCCCCAGTCTACTAGTTTGCCCAGCTTGAGCTTGCCCAGTAATAGCTTCCTAGCCTTCTTAGCCGCGACGTCTACATTGCCAACGTATACCTTGCCGTCACCGTTCCCCTTGCTCATAACCCTATTCACCCCTCAAGCATCCAGGATTCAACCCTCCTAGCCTCTCTTAGAGCGTAGGCTAGGAGGGGGAAGTAAACGGCTAGCAAGACGCCGTACAGCCAGAGTAAGTTCCCAAGCATGTTCTTGGAGGCCGCGAGTAGGAGACTAGTTAGTATGACCGCTGGCTCGACTGCGAGGAATATTATCAGGTAGCCTAGATATTGCATTGAGACTTTGCCGCGGGCTTCGCTCCTCGGCGGAGGGTTTCCGGCCTCATATCTCTCGTACTTGTACTTTTCCTGGCTAATTATGTCGGGCCTGGCCCTGGTTATTAGCTCTATTAATATAACAACTGCTCCCAGTAATAATATCAGTATAATGGGCAGTATCACTAGGCTGGTCGCTGATTTTACTAGCTCGTTTGAGAGGTACTCGAGCACCATTACGCTCACCAGGGGGTTCACTCCCCCTGGGAAGGAGGAGGATCTACCCATATAGTAATATTACGTTTGCGCGGGTCTCCTTCGACTAGGATTATAAAGATTAATAAAAGGAGAGATTCCTAGTGGGATGATTGTGGGTTAAGGACCTATCAGGTCGCTCACTTTAGGCGGGTTCGGTGGGAGGCCTTTCCTCTGCCTTATCTTCTTGATCAGCTCGGGTAGCATGCTATCGGGGACTGGGGCCCAGCGGCTGAACTCCACGCCCCAGAATGCTCTTCCTGCGGTAGCGCTTCTCAGCTCTGCGGCTAGGTCGAAGCTCTCTGATACTGGGACTTCAGCTATTACCCTAGCGACTGGTCCCTGGCTTAGTACTTCTAGTATTCTGCCTCTCTTCCTCGAGATGACCGCGGCTATAGCGCTCACATACTCCATAGGGGTCCTTATGTCAAGCTTCTGTAATGGCTCTAGGAGTGTGGGGTTGCCCTCGAGTATGCCAGCCCATATAGCGTTCCTGACTGCAGGATAGATCTGTCCGGGGCCTCTGTGGACTGGGTCCTCGTGTATTACTGCGTCGTGGAGGAGCACCTTTATCCCCCTGACGGGTTCTGCGGCTAGGGGTCCCTCCTTTACTGCTAGGCGGAACGCGGCTAGGATTGTGTCTTTTACTTCTCTTAGGTGCTGTACTCCGGTGGTCTTGTCTACGAATATGTTGAGTCCCTCGTCTATGGCCCAGATCTTTCTCGCCTCATCGTAGTCCCATCCAGCTTGGTCCCTGAGGATCCTTGCCCTTTCCTTTGGATCCATGTTCTCGGCTACTATACCCTTCTGGAGTAGCTCTAGCGTTTCCTCGTTGAGAGGTTCCACGCTAATGTAGAACTTGTTGTGCTTGTTGGGGCTCTTGCCTTCGAAGACTGGAGAGGGTTTTCTCACAGTTTCTCTGTAGACTACTATTGGCGGGCTCGCCTT
Organism: Acidilobaceae archaeon; assembly: GCA_027034115.1. Taxonomy (GTDB): domain Archaea; phylum Thermoproteota; class Thermoprotei_A; order Sulfolobales; family Acidilobaceae; genus Thermodiscus. Next base: position 5,654 of record JALVJB010000101.1, read on the forward strand.
TACCTCGAGGCCGAATCTCTCCTTCAGGAATGTTAGGGCTATTTCTAGGTGGAGCGGTCCCATTCCGCTGATTAAGTATTCGCCGGTCTCCTCGTTTATCTTTACGACAAGGTTGGGGTCTTCTATTGTAAGCTTTCTTAGGGCTTCGATTAGCTTGGGGAGGTCTTGGATCTTCTTAGGCTCTACTGCTATTGTTACCACGGGCTCGCTGACGTAGTGTAGTTGCTCGAAGGGCGCCGCCTCGTCTAGCTTCGAGGGATCTACTACGGTCTCGCCGGCTCTCACGTCTTCGAGGCCCATTACTGCTCCTATGTTGCCTGCTGGGATCATCTTTGTGACTTCACGGAATGGTCCCATGTAAAGGCTTACTTGGAGGATCCTGGCTTTCTTATTGGCGGTGAGCAGGTAGACCTCTTTACCGTTCTCGAGGCTTCCGGAGAATACTCTGCCAGTTGCCACTAGACCTGTCTTTTCAACTCTAACGTCGTTTACGAAGAACACTAGTGGACCGTTGGGGTCGGCGTTTAGCATAGCCTGGCCTAGCTCTGTGTTTAAGTCGCCCTTCCATATCTTGGGTATCCTGTACCTCTGCGCCTCCCTCGGGTTGGGAACGAATCTTACTACCATGTCAAGGACCGTCTCGTGCACAGGCATTAGCTTCGCCAGGTTAGCTATCTCCTTTTTGTCGCCGGACTCGTAAGCCTTGATTATTTCCTTGAAAGTTATACCCTTCTTTGAAACCATGGGTATGCTTATTCCCCATTTATCCTTAGCGCTGCCGAAGGCTACCGTTCCCTCCTGCGGGTTAAGCTTCCACTTCTTCTTGAATTCGGGCTCCGCGTAAAGGTCTATCAGGTTGTTGACCTCGCGGATTATCTCTATGAATCTCTCCATTATCTTCTCCGGCGGGAGCTTCAGCTCTTTGATTAGCCTGTCAACTTTGTTTATGAAGAGAAGCGGGCGGACCCTCTCTTCAAGGGCCTGCCTTATGACCGTCTCTGTCTGAGTCATAACACCCTCAACGGCGTCAACAACCACTATGGCTCCATCTAGCACCCTGAGGCTACGCGTGACCTTTCCCGAGAAGTCTACGTGGCCCGGGGTGTCGATAAGGTTGATCACGTAGGGTTTACCATTATACTCGTGGTATAGGCTTATGTTCGCCGACTTAACGGTTATACCCCTCTGCTTCTCGACGCTGAGGAAGTCGAGTACTAGGGCTTCTCCAGCGATCCTCTCGCTTATAATACCAGCCGCGGCTAGTAGAGAGTCGCTAAGGGTTGTTTTCCCGTGGTCCACGTGCGCGATTATTCCTATATTTCTAATCTGTTCGATGTTCTTCATTATTTTCTCGATCTCTGCGACCATTTTAACGCGTGCGCCCATTGATACGCACCCCTTATTCTACACCGGGTGCCACTGCACTAGTAAGGGGTTATAAAGGAAGAGACCTGAAGGATGCTGTGACCCCTAAGGGTTCTAGGAGAGGAAGTCTTCTATTGTCCCTCCCCTCTTTTTACCTGTTCCGGGCTTGTAGGGTGTCTTGAGTATTGTCTTTATGAGCTCAGCTCTCCTCTCGCCTATCCCTGGGACTCGGCTCAGCTCAACTATGCTCGCATTCACGAATCTCTCTATTGTGCCGAAGTGCTCGAGGACTCTCTCCGCGGTTTTAGCACCGATGCCTGGAAATGACTCGACAATATAGAGTTGCCACTCTCTTATTGATGAAAGCTTGGGTTTCTTGTGAAGGGTCACGGGCTTTCTCACAGTGTTAGCTCTCCTCGCTAGAGAGGCGATTATTGTAGCCGAGTGTGAGGGTCCCTCACTGAAGAGTATTTTCGCGTTGAAGTCTACAGCCAGTGCTACCATTGCCGAAGTGAGCTGGGTTAACCGGCTCCTATACCTTCTTAGGCGGAACGGGTTTCCCTCGATAACGTATACTATTATGGGGAAGGCTTCCGACATTCTGGAGGCCTGATCGAAGAGGCGTCCGTCGAAGAGTGAGTGAGCGAAGTCGGTAGCAGTCTTCCTCTCCACGACTATCTTATCTGATATAACGTAGTCTCCTATGTCCAACTGCTTTTTCACGACGAGGAGGCCTTCTCTTTCTAGTAGGCTTGGTATTCCACTCTTCTCCTCGCGAATATCAGCGTATATTATCGTTGGTTTACTCTGCCTCTCTTCGCTCATTGCTTCTTGCACCCACGCATATCCTCGCGGCCTTGCCGGGCACGCTCTTATACAGGATCTCTACGATCTCCTCTCTTGGCAGGCCCGATTTTATGTGAGCCATTGCAGCTTGAGGATGCCCTCCTCCCTCTCCCTGGAAGCGCTCTGCGATATACTTTGCTATATCCCTCGCGGTGAGGCCATTGTCCAGGGCACGGTTCGAGGTCCTAACCGCTACACGGATGGGAGCCCCTCCTCCTACCACTATTGCAACGTCTGCTCCAAGATCTATTAGGCCTCTTGCAACGCTTGACTCGAAGCTTCCCACGTGGGTAAAGGATAGGATGAGTTCCTTGCATATCCTAGCGGTCTTCATTCTTGAGGCCGCCTTGACACGGGCATACCTCTCGGAGAATGGTAGATCCTCTGCCTCCAACAGTACCGGTTTCCCACCCATCGATACCAGATAGTCTAGAGCGGGAAGAGTATAGATGCCGACGCGCTTTAGTCTTCCAGTATCATAGTATATGCCCGCAACCCCTAGGGAAGCCGTCTTCTCATCTATCAGAACGTCAAGGGCTTCTGCGATTACCGCGACGATCTCTGTGGTAGATGCGGCGCGCTTTTCTATAATCTTTAGGAGAGCGTTATTTGAGAGCTTACCCGGGTAGTGGTGGTCTATCACGATTAGTTTAGCCCCCTCAAGGTCCTCCATGCCAATGCCGAGCTGTGCTGGATTCGAAGTATCAACCACTACGATCCACTCGTAGAGGCTGGAGGTAGGCATGGTGACAATGCATCTATGCTCTACTCCGAGCCGGTCTAATAGCTGCCTCGATAACTTGGAGGGACCCTCGGGGCACACGTGGACTGTTTCCACTCCATATTTCTCGAGAATCCGAGAGACCAGGATTATGGAGGCTAAAGCGTCGGGGTCAGCGTTAGAATGCCCTACTATTACTGCTTTGCCAGCGCCTGCAACACTACTTAGAAACCCTAGGGCCAGTTTTTCCGCGGATCTCTTTCTCGAAAGCCTCTCGTGCAACTTCGACGGCAGCGTCTACCACCCCGGCTAGTATTCGCTTATCGATTCGTGGGCGGGAGACCGAGACTTCTATGGACACTTCTACGGGTCCCCCACTATCGTAACTGACGGATACTATTAGGTTGTAATCAGTTGAACGCACGCCTAGCGCTTCTTCTATCACTCTTCGAGCTGCTTCCTCGGCTTTTTCTAGAGCTCGTAAGTAGTTCTGCTCGTCAACCGGCTCCTCCAACGGGGGCTCCACCAGTTCCCTTTGCTAGCAGCTGGTTTAGCTCTTTTCCAAGCCTCTCAACTTCCTTTTGGAGGCTCTCCTCCTGTTTGCGCAGCGCCATTAGTTTTAGCTCTATGCTCTCCTTCTTCGAGTTGAGCTCCTTGAGCACAGCCTCCTTATCGGTCTTTACCAGCACTATCCCCTTCATCTTATAGACCTCCGAGCCCTCGGGGAGGCTGTTTAACTCCTCTATTATGGCGTCTATCTCTGCGAGGGATGCCTCGAGGAGAGCCTTCTCCTGGGCTACTTTCTCGAGGAGCTCTCTGGCCTGGATAAACTTCCTGTACTTGGCCTCAACCTGGGGCGGTATCTTCTCTATCGAAGCCATCTTTCCCCTCACCGCCCCCCGCTAGGAAATACGTGAGGATAATAAGCTAGCCTCGCTTCTCCGCCCCGGTGACGGCTGAGTAGGCGGCATGTACCAGGAGTAGGAACGAGTTAGTCAATGCACGGAACCCCGAGAGTGACTGCGAGGATATCTCTAGGACGAGGCAATCCTGCTTGATACTCACTGACACCTTACCCTTTTCGGGCGAGGGAGTCCTCACTTCAGCGAGTAAAGCCTTATAGACGGGCCAGGCGTCGTCTCCAAGGCAGAGCCTATATTCACCCTTTATCATCGCTCTGGAACCCTCTCGTGGGAGCGACTTTCAGCCTTGGACCGACGGGCCTACCTTTAACTAAGAATTCGAGTACTACAAAGTCCTCGGCTCCCTCCAGCCTGACTGTAACTTCCCGCTCGCTGGGCTCCTCGTAGAGTCTAGCGTTGAAAGACCTTACAAGCACATCCGAGACTAGATCCGATAGAGGAGACCCGTCTACCTCGACTATCATTCCTTGAGGCTTGAATCGTGGAAGAGGCCTTCTAAGCTCTCTGGATAAGGCTACCCCCTTTATCTTCAAGGATGCAATATGAGCTAGAGATCCCTCCCCCACTTCATACACTCTCATAATGCCTGGATTGCCCTTCCTGCCAGACACCACGACTACTCTATTGAAGCCCCGGATGCTAGCCTCCCGTGCAAGCTCCTCCATTGAGAAGTGGCCTCTCGTAAATCTCTCGGCATTTGGGAGAACACCTGCTAGATCCTTTACTAGAGACCTTACTCTGGGTGTGGGGCGTCTGCTAGTGGTTATGAGGATTTTTATTGAGGTGGGCTTCAAATCCGCCCGCCACTAAGAATTACTCTTTAATAATATACTTTTTAAAGTATGGGGCCAGGCCTGACCGCGGAGTATAGGCTGCACCCGTCCAGACGTTGCCGCATTTTCTACAGGCCCATACTCCTACTGCCACCCGATAGACTGTTCCAACACTACCGCAGAATGGGCACACGTGGGGGCCCCTCTTCTTAATGAGTATGTCGCGCACTCTCTTCCTTACACTCACACCGTAGCGTGGGCCATAGGATCCTGCTGGGCCCACTATCTTGGTTCTTCTACCCATCCGCCTAGCACCTCGCTCCTCAGTGCCTCGTATTACTCCGCTCTGCCTGTTGCCTCTTCTAGGGATTTAAAGTATATCTTGACCGCTTCTCTGCCAATATCTACGGCCTTCAGGACTTCCTCGCGACTCATCGCTCCCGGCCCGGACTTCTGGATTCCGACTATGTTTCCTTCCTCGTCATAGGCTACGACGATTCTAGTATCGGCAACAGTCTCCTCGTCAAGGTCTGGGTCGACTACAAGGTAGTCTCCTATCTTCGCTATATTAACTGTTAACACCTTTTTGTTAATCTTCAGCGGCGTAGTCTTCTTACTCCTGTCTAGGATTATCTCGCCCGTCTCTAACTCCTCATAATCGGGGAGCATAGTATTCATTAGCGCGGCCATTGTCGCCAGCATGCTTGCATCGAAGAGGTTGCCGTCGTGGTCCAAGACATAGATGTCTACGTGGATTACCCATACCTTGCTTCCCGGGATTATCGCGAGGCTCTTTCTATCAACAGCATTGGTCTCCCTAATGCTCCTATCTATCACCCTAGCCAGTTCAATAGCGTTTTCATCAGGAGGCCCGGGCTCGAATAGCGGCGAGGCGAGGGGAACTAGCTCCGCGTTCACCGTAATTACGCCCTCGTCTGGAGTGTCGCGGAAGGGCGCTCCAACGTCCGTCTTAACCCCAACAAGTACCTTGGTATTCCCCAGCTCTACCTGGGCAGAACCCTCAGCCCTCTCTATGACCCCGGTTTTAACCTTGACTATCCTCGGCGTTACTAGGTCTCTCTCACTAGTTCTCAGGCCCTTCGCGAGGAGAGATAGGATAGTACTCTTCCTAAGCTCCGGGACTATTGGGACCTTGAAAGGAGTCAGGCTCACTCTTCTACACCTCCTCCGTTGAAACGTATTCCTCCTTGAGAGTCCTCTTCTCCAGCTCTACCAGTTCCCTGATAGCGCTCAGGGCCATATCGAGGCCTTTCTCTAACTCCTCCCGTGTAAGGACGCCGTTAAGCTGGAATAATGTTATCTTTTCTATGTCGGGAGCATACGCTACTGGCATGTCGGCTTCTCCACTGCCATCCTCAATCTCGTCAACATCCAGAACCAGCTGGCCTTCTATCTTGCCTACCGCTACACCAGCCACGAGCGCCTTCATCGGTATTCCAGCGTTTGCTAGGGCTAGTGATGCCGCCGTTACAGCCGCTGTCCGAGTGCCTCCATCAGCTTGTAGCACTTCTAAGAAGATGTCTATCGCTGTTCTAGGGAAGTACTTAACTAGTATTATGTCTTCAAACGCCTCCCTAATGACTTTCGATAGCTCTATCTCTCTCCGGGAGGGGGCGGGACTCTTCCTCTCCTCCGTCGAGAAGGGAGCCATGTGATAACGAACCCTTAGCAGCGCCCTATCTGGGAGCGCCATGAACTTTTGCACGGGCTCCCTAGGACCATAGACCGCCGCTAGAATCCGAGTCCTCCCATACTCGACTAGCGCCGAGCCGTCGGCGTTCTCTAGAACGTTTATCCTCATCCTCACCGGCCTCATTTGGTCTGGGAGCCGGCCATCATGCCTCCTACCGTACTCGTCTATTAGCTTCACACCTACTGCCTTACCCATTACTCTACACCCTTCACCTTCTTCAACTCCTCTATGTATCCCTGCACCCTAGCAGTCAGCCCCGTTGTATGGGCCTGCCTCTCAATCATCTTAATGGCCAGTATTAGTATTGTCTCCCTGTCCTCATCGGGGCACTTCACATGTATTCTCCCATTGACGGCTACGAAGATCTCGCATCCCGTCTCCTTCTTTAGCATCTCCAGCATGCTCCTCTTCTTCCCTATAATCCTTGGGATCTTAGAGGGCTGGACCTCGAGGATTTTTCCGTCAACAATCTTGCCCAGCCCCTTGTCCTGCACCGTTAGGAGAGGGTTCCTGGTCCTATCAAAGGCCACTATCTTAACCTTGACATAGTCGCCCACCTGTAGATACTGGGACAAGTCATCGGTCGCAGGATTATAGGGTCTGCCTAGAAAATCGCTGGCCGGTAGTACTCCATTGTAGGGGGAGTTTATGTCCAGCGTCCAGTTCACCACTCCCACGGACTGCACTAACCCTATGACCACATCGCCCTTCTTGGGTACATAGATTGATTGCAGTGGTATGTAGACAGGCTTCTCCCCGCTAGTATCGAGTAAGCCTATGGTCGTCGCAACCTTCACCCCGTTAATCTCTACAACATAGGGCTCCTTAGCCTCCACATCCCCGGGCAACTTATCACCGGGAGTTACAATAGTCCTCTGCGCCATACTACTTCACCACTTTCACATCCACGCGAGCCTGTCCCTTAGCAATACTCTGGATCCTCTGTACTACTTCAACCTGGGATCCAGCCGGGATCTCTAGCTCTGCCACCAGGCTCCCGTCGTTCTTCCACTCGGCTTTAAGGAGATTACCCAAGCGGGCCAACTCCCTATAAGCCCTTCCAGAGAATTGCGGAGGGATTACCACTCTGACTAAAGCCCTAGCTAGTTTTATCGGCATTAGCCTTGCAATCTGCCTAACCGCCTCGATAGCCTGGCTCTCCGCGTCTTTAAAGGGGTCAACGCTTATCCGTAACTGCTCGAACGCCGTCTCAATCCTGGTCTCCGGGATAGGC
>JALVJB010000102.1 GCA_027034115.1 Acidilobaceae archaeon
CTACCACGGGGTAGGCTCCATTGAGGATTCTAAGCTGAACTGGAGGATCGAGTGGGCCGGTGTATGGAAGGTTCTCAGGGTAGACTTCGAGCCCTACGGTAAGGACCACGCTACACCCGGTGGAAGCCGGGATAGCTGTGCTGAACTAGCTAGAAAGGTCCTCGGCATCGAGCCGCCGCTGGGAGAATGGTATGAATGGGTTAGTATTAGACTCGACGGCAGAGAAGCCGATATGTCTAGTAGCGACTTCATAGGTATAACGCCTAGAGAGTGGCTTGAAATCGCCCACCCCGAGATACTGAGATTCCTCTACTTCTCAACCCACCCCCACAAGAAGGTAGTAGTGGACCCCGCCCGTATACCCCAGTACTATGAGGCATTCTACCGCGCTGAGAGAGTATACTTCAACGTAGAAGAGGCTGAAGACGCCGACTACCTGAAGAGAACATACGAGTTAAGCCACCCACGAGAGCCTCCAGAGAACCTCCCCGCTCAGATACCCTACACTCACGCTGCAATTCTAGCCCAGATAATACCTCCCGGTAAGGAGGACGAGGCGCTGGCCAGGTTGAAGAGGACGGGCCACCTGCCGGAGAATCCCGACGATTACAGTCTAAGACGGGCCGTTGAGTTGCTATCTAAGGCTAGGAGGTGGGTCGAGTTATACGCTCCTTCAGGTCTCCGCTTCAGCGTGCTGGAGAGGATTGACGAGGAAACACTGCAAAGCTTAAAGTATAGGAATGTCTTCAAGGCGCTCTACTACGCTCTATCCAGCCTGGAGGAGTGGAGCGAGGAGTCTATCCGGCAAGCTATGATTTCCGTGGGAGAGCCCCTCAGTAACAGGGAGAGGAGGGAGTTCTACAAGGAGTTCTACAAGGTATTCGTGGGTAAGGATAGAGGTCCTAGAGCGGCGCCGCTCCTCTCACTATTACCGAGGGACTTCGTATTGGAGAGGATTAAGAGGGCGGCTGGCCTAGACGATGGAGGGGGCTAGAAGGTAGCGTACCCTGCTTCCCTCGGGGCTCTTAAACACCATTTCTAGCGGCTTCTCGCTCGAGAACTTTATGTCGACGGATTCCGCTATCTTCGTGAGGTTTAGCACGTTCTTCAAGTAGGATACGTCGTAGGCGCTCACCGACGGGTTTCTTACCTCGAGGTACAGCAAGGCGGAGGAAACCCCTTCTTGCAACACTGCTTCTATCTTAGTCCTTGACTCGCCTTTGGCCCTTATCACGAGCCTGCCCTCGCTAGCCTCGAACTCGACGTCTCTTCCCACGATCTCCACGTCACGTATTGCCTTCTTAACCACGTCGGCTATTACCGTAGCTTCTACATCGTGTTCTAGAGACAGGTTCTCGGGTATATCTAGGAATACTTCTATGTTGGGCATCAGGAACCTCTTGACAACGATACTATCTATCTGCATGAAGACCTTGTCGTCTGTGACTCGGAAGAGGACTGGTTCACCCTTCTTACCCTTCTTCAAAGCGTTCGCCAGGGACTCGAGGCGGACGCCCATATAGATCGACTCCCTAGACTCGTCGACTTCATACTCTAGGAAGGCGTCCCTGGGCATCCACACTTCTATGAATGCTACCTTTGCCGGGTCCATGCCCGCGACCCTGACTCCCTCGGGTTTAATGTCGAACCTTGCCTCGTCGAGGATCTTGCGGAGTGCCTCCACGAACTCTCTAAAACTCTTAGCGTCTGGATAGCGGAATGTGGCTACTACCCCCTCCAGGTCTGCTCCGAGCACCTGCGACAATCTCCTCCCCATACACGATTATTAGGTTCCCAGTTAATCAAGCTATCCTCCCGGAGGCCCCTAGTAGAAAGATAATACTCTCACGCCTAGTACCCCTTGGTCCTGGGGGCCGATGATGACTACGCCATCGCCCGACACTGCTTAAGGCGCTGGCTTGGATGGGGAGCGCCTGTCCCCCCAGAGGCCCCTGGAACTAGAGGTATTCTACCCTGCCTTCTTTGGATTGAACCCAGAAGGCTATGGCGAACAGAGCGTCGCTTAGCCTGTTCAGGATCTTTAACGCTAGGTTAAGCTTGTCCTCGCTTAGCCCGTAGCCTCCATTGTGAATAACGCTCGCCAGCCTCCTCTCGGCTCGTCTCGCGACACTCCGGGCTAGGTGTATTGCGGATGAGCAGGGGGACCCTCCGGGTAGTATGAAGCCCTTTAGGTCTAGCCCCTCCATGTACTTGTCAACGATGGATTCTAGCTCCTCCACTGTTTGCGGTGTGAGATTGCTGTGGCCCGAGAGGAGGAATCCGACGTTGAAGAGGAGCCTTTGGAAACCCGTGAGGAGGTCTGCTATATCGCCGTGAGAGTCCTGGCAGAACGCTGCTGCCATTCCCAGGCTACTAATGGCTTCATCTAGGGTTCCAACAAACTCGATAAGCGGGTGATCCTTGGGAACCCTGGACTTTAGCGCTGCACAATAAGTATCTCCTTTATCCCCTGTCCTCGTGTAGATCCTCGAGACACACCACCATCTTACAATTACCAGGAGGATATGATATTTATTTGTGGAGCCGCCGGCGGGATTCGAACCCGCGACCACCGGCTTTCCCGCGACCTCGGATACGTTGACTACACCGGTACGAGGCCGGCGCTCTGCCGCTGAGCTACGGCGGCTCCCTCTCCAAGCATGTATATGCCGGGGCGATTTAATCGTTACCCATGGAGTCTTTTGCCGTTTTTAGCATTCTTTTCATCATTATGACAAAGTCGACCGGATCTATCACGATTATTCCTAGCTGCTCTCCAAGCCTCTTTATTCCCTGATCGCTAGTCACTATTATGCCTTTGAGCTCTAATGCTAGTAGGATAGTGTCGAGGTCTTCAACACTATCTACCAAGCCTTTCCTCGTCGCCTCTCTATACTTGTCTCGTAGATCCCGGATCGCCTCGCCTAGGCACTCGCTTTTCTCTCCGCTGCATTGTTTCGCCGCCTTCCTGACCGCTGATTCGGCTACGCGGAGCCCTTTGAGCAAGCGCCTTCTTATGTCGGCGACATACTCGGAGAATATACTAGCAGGAATCTGTATTGATAGCTTGTCCGGAGCCTTCACCGTGATCCAAGTTGAGACCTCGTGAACCGTGTCTAGGCTTACGGTGTTGCCTAGCAGTATCCTTCGCAGTTCGCTCCAGGTAGAGGGCGTCATGTAGAATCTCGCTCTAAGGCGGAGCCTAGCCTCTCTTAGAATGCTAGCTATCTCCTTCACGGTCTCCTCTAAACTACTCTTTCCCAGCTCCCTGCGGAGCCTGGCTTCCGTGAACGATGTTGTATCTAGCACATAGTTGTCCAACTATTGGCGCCCCGTGTTTACTAGCCTCTGGTTAATACTATCTACTTAGAGTTTATTACTTGGGTGACATGTGTGGAGAAGGAAAAGAAGCCTCCATTCGCTTCCGGCGAATTAGTGGGAGACTACTCTCCCCTGTTCGAGTACTGGCGCGTTGCACGGGAGCGGGGAAGAGAGGACCTGGTGGAGGCTGCTATGCTCAGCGAAGCCGACTACAAGCTACTACGAGGCACAGTTAAGTCGGGGGAGGCGGTCTTAGATCTTGTCGACAGGCTAGCTGAGAAGATCGTTGATAGAGTGGACCCTGAGATTGCTGCTGAGGCTCTTGCAAGGAGCGGTGTAAGGGTTCCTCCGGAGGAGGCGCGGTGGTATATTGCGAGGCTGATAGCATCGTGGCTTATCGAGGCTGGGGACTATTGGGGACTGATAAGATTAAGGAAGCATTCATCTGGGAAGGGAAGCGAGGGCTAGCTTCGCCCGTATTATGATGTCGCTTAGCCTCGACAGGGTCCCTGGGGGTAGGAGGTCCTCGGATACTAGGAACTCTATGAGTTTTTCTAGTTCTCCGGCGATGTCATTTATTATCATCTCGCCTACTTCTTCAATGCCTAGGTCTGCGCTTAGCCTGAGGGCTTTCTCCACTACCGCGTCCCTCGGCACAGCGGACCCCCTCAGGTACTTGTATATGCTGGCAGGGGTTACTCCTAGGCTTTCCGCTAGCCTCCTATAGCTCATTTCTAGTGATAACGCTTCTATTATCTTCCTCCTTGTATCGGCGGGGATTATCGATACTCCGCTCAACTCGTTGGCACCGCGGGAAGGATTGCTAGTGGAGGGAAAATAGGAGGGTTAGCCCCTGTCTCTTACGAGTTTGAGATTATGCTTTGATCTTCTCTTTCACGAGGGTCGCGATTCTCTTTACACCTTCCCTTATCTTCTCTGGCGGTGGGTAGCTGAAGTTTAGCCTCATAGTATTCTTCCTCCTGGATACTGGGAAGAAGCTCTCGCCGGGTACGTATGCCACCTTGTACTTGGTAACGGCCTCGTTTACGAGAGCTTTAGTGTCCAGGTCTACGTTGAGGTAGACCATTGTGAAGAAGCCTCCCACTGGCTTCGTCCACGTCGCTAGACTGCTCATATGTTCTTCTAGGGCTTCCATCATCGCATCTCTCTTCTCCTTGTATAGTACTCTAGCCCTTTCTATCGTGTCCTCGACTATTCCGCTCTTAAT
>JALVJB010000103.1 GCA_027034115.1 Acidilobaceae archaeon
CGGCAGGACTTCATAAACACCCTCAAGAGCCAGATAGGGGATAGCGTCTACAATATAACCGCGGTGAAGACCGGGCGGATCTACTTCATAGTAGGCGACTATAATGATATGATGGTAAGGCCGGGACCGAGAATGGTCAAGGCAGCCTACCTCTTAAGTATAATATTATACCCGCAGGCCTATGGCCTAAGCCTCCAGAGCATACCGGAGACCATATCGCCAAACACATTCACACTGCCAACGCCTCCATGGCAGAAATGATCCCCTACAACTCCACAAGAGGAGAAATCTTAGCCTAAAAATAATATTTTTACCTGCATGGCCGCGAGGAGTTATCTTAATTGAGGATGAAAGCCTTCCGGGAAGAGGAGGTGTTCGCTTGATTTGAGGATCGTATCGCTAACTCCAGTTGCAACTGAGACCCTAGTCCTCCTAGGCCTGGAAGACGAGCTTGTAGGGATTACGCCCTACTGCAGACTATACCTCGAAAGACCGGGTGATAAGACTATCGTTGGAACCTGCCTAACAGTCAGGATGGATAAGCTCGAGAAGCTCAGGCCAGACCTAGTCATAACCCAGGAGCCTGTCCAGAACGAGATAACAATGAAACTAGCAGGGAAAGGCTACAACGTGTACAAGGTGAGGGCTCATACAAGCATACCTGATATTATCGCCACCGTCATAGATATCGGTGTCCTGACAGGCCGCTACGTCGAGGCTAAGAATCTGGTGGCGGAGCTCACCGGTAGGTACTATAGGCTTCTCGAGGAGACAATGGGGCTCAGCCTGAGTGAGAGACCTAGGGTGTACGTAGACCACTTCTGGAGCTATGATAACTCAACAACGGTAGGAGGTCTCTCATATGTTGACGATGGTGTCTGGAGCGCTGGGGGAGTAACGCTTTACCATGAAGTACCCAAGGGGTTCTTCGAGCCCGACTACGAGGACGTTGTAAAGAGGGACCCCGACATCATAATAGTCAGCGTGGAGCCCTACTATAAGCTGACCCCCGAGAAATACGCTGAAAAGAGGCCCCAAGTCAAGCGTTCTAGGGCATACAAGGAAGGTAGAATACTCGTAGTAGAGGAGGGAAGGAAAGTCAATCTAAACCATCCAGGCCCCTCATTCATCGATACAATCGAGTACCTCCACGATGAGTTGAAACGCCTCTATCCTCCGCGATAGTATAAGGCTAGTATCGCTAGGCCTACAAAGTACACTACGCTCGTGAGGATTGCAAGCCCCAGGATAGGCCCCCTCGCCTCCGGGTGCTCACGGAGGAACGCGTGGAAGCTTGCGAGGGAAGCCAGGTAGGCGAGGGTGAATAATACCGCGCCAGTGCTTCTCCTCCCCACGAGTTGTACTAGCCTCGCCCCCAGACCCATTACCCCGGGCTCACCCGGCCTAGGCTTGTATCGGGCTGGTTCTTTTATCCGGGCTGTACATACCAGTAGGGGACCCTCGCCTTCTCCCACTGCTCGTTGAGCCTCATAATGACGGCCGACGCGAAGTCCTTCTGCTTTATGTATGCTGTCACGACAGTGAAGGCCTTGCTCGGTAGGCCTAGTAGGACTGTGTCGCAGGCCGTCATAGAGTCGAATATTACGCATTCGTGCTCCCGTACTTTTACGCCGGCGCTTTTCAAAGTATGGATTTGCTCTTTCGTGGGCTTTAGGCCCGGAGATACGAGTATCCTGGTGTTTGACGGTAGCGCGTGGATGAGGTCTTCGAGTAGCGGCCACATTTCTGCGAGCTTTCGCCCAGCGGTGTAAACTGTGAAGTATACAGGCCCTCTCTGGCAGTTGGCGAGGACCTGCATCGCGGCCGCTATGCTTTCCTCGACACCGTAGATGTAGCGGAGCCACTCCTCACTGTAACGGGGTGCTAGGTCTTCTATTGTCTTGGCTAGGCTCATAATGGTTGAGGCCCTCTTCTTAGCTTGTAATAGCTCCCTATACGCTATCTCGGCATAGGCCTGCTTTGGGGGCAGTACTCGGTAATAGCTGCCTTCCCTCGTTACTAGGCCTTTATACGCGAGGTTCCTGAGCACGTCGTATATCCTTCCAGTGGGCACGCCGCTCTCCCTGGATATGTCTATGGGTTTGCCTTTACCCCTCCGGAGGAGTGCAAGGTATGCTTTAGCCTCGTAATCGTTTAGGCCGAGAGTGCTTCGAAGCCTCTTGACTAGTTCTTCAAGTTTTTCTTCGATTCCGTGTCACCCTCCTAGGGATTGCGGGTGTTAGTGCCTCTTATTTATCGTGTAGAAGTAGTACCCGATTGCGGCGAGGGCTACGGCTAACACTAGACCCGCCGCCACTATTGCCGGTGTACCGTTGGAGCCTCTTCTACTCGAGGTTTCACTGGTGGGTCCACTTAGTTCACTTGTTTGGTTCACTAGAGGTGTTGTAGAGGTTGTTGTAGCCGTGTTAATCGCCGGGCTGTTGCTAGACCCTGATGCGGCCCCATGGTAGTATATGAAGAGTATGGTTGCGCTTTCAGGAAGCATTATAGTGGTATTCCCGGAGACGGTAGTATTCACTAGTATTCTCCCTTCGACCCCCGCCACTCTAACCAGGAGTGGAGACGCCGAGTACACCCATATTCGGTCTACTAGCCCTTCAGCGTCCAGTATCAACGCGCACTCCCCGTTTACCATGCCGAATGCATACATTCCCGGTCCAGCAGCTGGCTCCGGGCTCCCTTTGCACGGCTTGACAAGTGGGCCCAGAGGAGTGGCCTTCCATGATGCCAGGTTTATCGAGGCGTTAGGCGAGATGACACTTAGGTATGCGCCTCCCCTTCTCAGGACCTTATTCATGCTAGTTACTGTTGGTCCTAGAGGGCTCCCCCAGTACGAGCCGCTTGTAGAGACTCGAATTCTAGCCGGGTGTAGGGGATTGCTTACTATGGACATTTTGAAGCCCGGGCTTTCAATAATGGAATCATTAACCTCTATGTCAACTGGCATCCTTCCCGCAGAGATATAGATGGTGGCGTGATTCGAGGTTTGAGTGAACCTGTCGCGAGTTATAGCTATATTGACCCTCCTTCGAGGGTTGATGCTATCCACGTACAGATCCCCGGATATTACTGAGTCCTCGATCCGGAGGCGGTGGAAGCTGAACTCTACATCGATTACCTGCGATAGTAGCCTGGAACCCTCCACTACTAGGGTGTCCTGGGTGTATAGTGTTAAGAGCGTTGCCGTAATCCAAGTACTCTCCAATTGAGTATTGTGGCCTGTCGCCTGGACAATGTAAGCGTTAAGCGTAGATCTATACATCGTTAAATTCTTAAATAATAGAAAGCTTACGGAGGTGCGCAGCCCCCGGATCCTCCTTATAACAGTGCCGTTAGGCCAGTACTCGCCTAACCCCGAGTTAACTATGTCTATTTGAGTCGCCCCTATTCTCATGTTCCCTGTTAAGGTAGAGTTCTCAACATATACTAGTGTAGCCCCACTTCTTCCTTCGAGATCCAAGCTGATGAAGCCCAGCAGGGAGCCTAGACTACTATTTAAAACCCTAAAACTACGAATATTAGTGACATTCATTATTACAGGCTCGCCCATGCATGTTAGATTCGAATTCTCCACTACAACGTTTAGATCGCCGAATCCTCCAACCGTGACATCATGAACTCTTCCAATACCGCACGAAAGAGTAACATTATCAAGAAGGATCTCTGGATTATTACTCCTCATTTCAAGAGCCGTTAAATTACTGGTAACAAGATCTCTGACCATTAACTTGTAACCCGCCATAACCCACGTACTATTAGCCTCGGCCCCGTCTACTCTTCCAGTAATAGCGTCAACCTCCAAGAAGCTCGCCTGAACCCTCCTCACAACCGCATGTCCAGCATAGATGGCGAGACGGTTGAAACGCGAGTCGACAACACTCACATTAACATCTCCCACAACCTCTACTCTAGGCACAACTCCCAGGAAGTTCAAAGACGAGTTCTCAACCACCACACGATACTGGAGGGAACCGCTCGAGGCCCCCATAACCTCAACATAAATGCCCGCGAGCCTAGAATTCCTAACTACGATTTCCTGGGCGATTCCGGGAGCTAGGATGAGAGAATAGAAGGTGTCTGGCTCATTAACGTTTACTATTCTGATAACTCCCGACTCATTCTCCGATAAAGCATGAGACACGGTACCCAAGCCTGCCAATACGAGTAGAAGCAGTATCCATATCGTCGAGCCCTTGTTCAAAGCGTTTGAGCCCCCATTACGCCTATAAACCCGCAAGCCCAATAAACACCCATACCCGGAGCGGCCGTCGTCTAGCCTGGACTAGGACGCCGGCCTTCCAAGCCGGCGATCCCGGGTTCAAATCCCGGCGGCCGCACCACTAGACC
>JALVJB010000104.1 GCA_027034115.1 Acidilobaceae archaeon
GAGATACGCCGAGAGCTCAGACGCAAGCTCATGCTAAGGGGATGTACAGCCTTTGAATGCCCGCTTAACCTATCTCCTCTCTAGTCTCTTTCTTCCTCATCAGAGGGACAACCATCTCCTCAAGGGTATCTATACGCTCGTATAGGTACTCATAGAACTCTATAGCCTCATGATACTTTCCTTTTAGACTCATAATCTCCTTCCTCAGTTCATGGATCTCTTTCTTAAGCGCCCTAAGCTCTCCAGCAGAGGCCCTGGGGTTTTTCGAGTTCTCGGAGTATCCGGTGTCAATAGGCATTAGACCGTTTTGAAGACCCTGCCTGATATAGAGTTTTATAAGATCGGTAACCTGTATCCCTATCTCAGCAGCCTTCTTCTTTAGCTCGTCATACATCTTTGAGGGAATGGAAATATGCACCGTTGGCAAAGTGTCCTCGCCCCCCATGATAAGACATAGATCTTCTGCTATAAATGTGATCATGAGATTTGGATAGCAGTCCTTGTAGCAATTATACATATCATAGTCTTCCGCTTTCAATAGTAAGAACAAACCGGTATTATCTTGGTATTACGGTGATACCGGTGAGAGTGGTTTCATTCAAAGTGGAGGAGGAGTTGTTGGATATTCTGGAGGAATACGCTCGTAAGAAGAAGATTAGTAAGAGTGAGTTGATCAGACGGGCCCTGAGGAACTATATAAGGGAGCACGAGGAGAAGCCTTATATAACGAGGAGAGTGAAAGTTTATTAAAATAGAAAAAAGTATTTAATTTTAAGCTATTAACTCGTCTATTGGTATATTTACTGGCTCCTCGTTCTTCTTCCACGGGTCTGCTCCAGGCACTGGCTGTGCTTCTGGTGGCAGGGGCTTCGGGTTAGGCTTTACCTCTACGACCTTCTTCTGCGCGATCTTCTCCTTCTTGTACATTCCTAGCCTATATTTGAGTAGGGCACTCCTCAGCCTCTGGATAGCTGCTGCGGGGTCCACCATCTTGGGGCAGACGGCGCTGCAGCTCGCGGCGTAGTGGCAGCTGAAGGGTCCCTCATCAGTGTCTATTAGCTCTAGTCTTTCCTTCCAGGCTTCATCTCTTGGGTCGGCTACGTATCTCCACATGTAGGCTAGTGCTTGTGGGCCGAGGAACCTGTCGGTGCTCGCTACGACTGGGCATGCGCTGTAGCATAGTCCGCAGGAGATACATAGGGTGTACTCGTAGATGTTGTAGTGTTCCTCGGGGGTCATTTCGTACTCGAAGTCGCCTTTCTCCCTCTCCTCTATGTCCTTCCTGATCGTGTATGGCTTGACTTTCTTGTGCTTCTCGAAGAACCTGGTAAAGTCGGTTAGGAGATCCCTAACAACAGGGTGGTTTTTGAGCGGCTCCACTGTTACTACGGGGTTAGCCTCCGTTGCCACCTCTGCTATCTGGGTCTGGCATGCGAGTCTTGGCATCCCGTTTATGATCATTCCACAGCTGCCGCAGACGCCCATACGGCAGCTGTATCTTAGCACTATGGTGTGGTCTATCTCCTCCTTTATTTTTAGGAGGGCGTCCAGCACGGTCATTCCTCTATATGTTTCCACCTTGTACTCCTGCCACCACTCCTTACCAGTGGTCGGATCGTACCTCTTCACCTTGAAGGTGACTACTTTGGGGGGAGTCCTGGTTGCCGCCTTTGGGTCGAAGCTCACCACTTACCACCTCCCACTCTAATCAGCCACTTGCAGGCGGAGGAGTGATTCCGACAACAGTGTAGGTTGCTAGGCCTGCGAAGACGAAGAATAGTATGATTATAGTCCCGGTTATTAGGGCATTGTACTTGCCGTCGGTCCACTCGAGTAGTATGTTCCTCAGGCCGTTGAAGGCGTGTAGTAGAACTGTATAGGCGAATAATAGTAGTAGGGCCCCGTAAGCTGTTATCTCATGGTAGATCTCCTCGCTTGCCAGCGTCTCTGCGAAGGTGCTCACCCCCCTCAGCGCTGGCACCCTTATGACTAGGTGCCAGGTGAGGAGGAAGATCAAGAGTATAGCCGTAATGTACTGGAGTAACAGCTTCTTACTACCACTACCCATCACTCACACCCCTCTACGAAGCGAATAGTATGTAGCCCGTCGCCGCCCAGAGTATCGCCCAGAGTATGAAGACTAGGTAGAGTAGCTTCCTCTGGCACGCCTTCAGGCTTGGCGAAATGTATGGAGGCTTCGGCTTCTCCGGCTTGCCGATGCATACTCCGAAGAACTCCACTAGCAGTAACCTTATCCCGTTTAGCCCATGGTACCATGCTATGCCGGCGAAGAAGAAGAAGTAGAGCGTCACCGCCGATATTCCGTGGGCCTTAGCTATCTCCTCAGCCCATGCATCCCAGCCAACCCTAGCTGGAGTGCCCGTAACGTAGATGTGGGCCATTATGATCAGCGCCATTAGTAGGCCGGTGATCCTGTGGAGTACGAAGGCTACTCTCTCCGGATTGTTCTTTATCTTGAGGACCCAGGGGTTAATACTGGCGATCCACCCGGGCCTATTCTCCTTCTCCTTTAACTTTTCCACCATGGCCATTACACCCCCTCTAGTACTTCCTCTCCACAGGCTTGTACGTAGAGACATCTACAGGCGTGTAGGTTAGCCTCACGTCTCCATCGCCGTATCTCAGGACTAGGGTGTGCTTGAGCCAGTTCTCATCGTCCCTCTTGGGGTAATCAAGCCTGTAGTGAGCGCCCCTCGACTCCGTCCTCTCGTAGCCAGCCTTAACGGCAGCGTAGGCAGCGTCTAGCATGTTAATAGTCTCCAGTGCCGCCTGTAGATCGGTATTGTAGATACCGCCTTTATCTTCGACGTACACCTCTGAGAAGAACTTCTTCCTCAGCTCCACTAGTTTTGAAAGAGCGGTTCTCATACCGTCTCCATCCCTGAAAACGTAGAAGTACTCTCCCATAGTGTTCTTGATACCTCTCCTGATCTCGTAGGAGGGCGTGCCGCTCTCCCTCTTCAGTAGGCTCCAGACGAAGTCCTCCTCCTGCTTGTGCCTTTCGGGGCTCGGCGTCTTCGCCTCGGCTCCCCTCAAGACGTATTCCGCCGCGAGCATTCCAGCGAGCCTACCACTCGTCAGGCACTCTGCAGTGCTATTGCTCCCAAGCCTGTTGGCCCCGTGAATGCTTGCTGAGGCTACTTCTCCCGCGGCGAACAGGCCCCTGATCCACCTGTTGTTCTCGTCTAGTACCCTGTAGTACTTGTCTGTGTGGATTCCTCCCATAGTGTAGTGGGCTGCCGGCCTCACGGGTATTGGCTCTTCTACAGGGTCTACTCCGGCGTACCTTATTGCGATCTCTCTAACAGCTGGGAGCCTCTCGTTGATCTTCTCTTCTCCCAGGTGTCGCAGGTCTAGTAGCACGTAGCCTAGGCCGGAGACCTCGTCCTTAAACCCCCTGCCTTCTAGGATTTCCTTCATTTCACATCTTGATACGATGTCTCTGGGTGCGAGCTCTCCCTTCGTAGGAGCGCAGTCTTTTCTTAGCATGAATCTCTCTCCCTTATTGTTGAGGAGGTATCCGCCTTCTCCCCTTGCTCCCTCGGTGATTAGGATTCCGCTTGGCACGAGGCCTGTTGGGTGGAACTGGATGAATTCGGGGTCTTTAATAGGTATACCTGCTCTTAGGGCCATGGCGTAGCCGTCTCCCGTTACCGTGTGGGCGTACGTGGTGAAGTTGTAGAGTCTTCCACCGCCTCCCGCCGCTATTATCCCGGCTTTAGCCTTGAAGTAGTAGAGTTGGCCGTCTCTCCAGTTTATAGCGTATAGCCCCTTGAACATTCCGTCCTCGACTACTATGTTGGTGGCGAACCACTCGTCGTAGCGCTCCCAGCCATCGTACTCTAGGAGCTTGTTGTAGAGGGTTTGCATCTCGAAGAACCCGGTCTTGTCTGCTGCGAACGTCGCCCTCGGGTGACTGTGGCCTCCGAAGGGCCTCTGAGCTATCCTACCGTCGGGCCTCCTGCTCCATGGCAGGCCCCAGTGTTCTAGGAGCCTTATCTCCTCGGGCAGGAGCTTGACGAATAGCCACACGGCTTCTTGGTCTGCTAGGAAGTCGGAGCCCTTAATGGTGTCCCACGCGTGGAGGGCGAAGCTGTCACCCTCCTCCGGGTAGAGGACTGCGGCTGTTCCTCCCTCAGCGCTCACGCTATGGCTCCTCATAATGTGGAGCTTGCTTATCACGCCAACGTCGATCTTGTCACCGTACTTCCTCTTGATCTCCACGGCTGCGCGTAGGCCTGCAATACCCGATCCTAGGATTATAACGTCGTGCTCTATCGTCTC
>JALVJB010000105.1 GCA_027034115.1 Acidilobaceae archaeon
ATGTAGCGACAGGATCCAAGCTGGGAGGCCTAGTAACAGCCACGCTATTCGCACTCTCCCCGGGAGCAATCTCTAGGACGAGCGCTGGCTTCGTGGAGAAGACCGGTATCGCCGTGCCGGTACTAGCCCTCTTCTACACCTTCCTAATACTAGCCCTAAGGAACAAGGGAAGACGCAGCCTAACCTACGCTATCCTAGCAGGCCTCACAGGAGGCTCGATCGCCTACCTATGGGGAGGCTATCACCTAGTCTCAATATCCCTAGCACTAATCCCCCTGCTAGACCCCATCTTCGCAGCACCAAGCAAGAGAAGACTAATCATCTATCTTACAACACTAGTCTCCTACGCTGTGGTAGCAGTAGTAGCTCCCCACATAACTGTGAAGTACTTCATTGCGGGGCTAGGGGCCGCGTCGGTACTAGGAATCGCGATCTACGCCTTGGAGGTCTACATTGACAGGCTACCATTAACAGGGAGAATACTGGAGAACGGTATAACACCAGGGTTCCAGGTCTGGCTGCTCATAGTCCTCTTCATAGCTGGCTTCATAGCCATCTACTCTGGCCTAGCAGCCGTTAATGATAGGCTCTTGCTAGCAGTCGGGATTAGGCACTTGAGCCCTCTAGTAGAGAGCGTTCAGGAGCACCAGCCGGTCTCATTCGCTAGGATAATAAGAGAGTACGGTCTAGCCCTAGTCTTAGCGCTGGGAGGAATGGCTTTATTCCTAGTAAGGCTAGCCCAGGGCGAGGTGAAGTTCCTAGACGGCCTGACAAAGTCATTCTTCTATCTAATGGCTTTATTCCTACTATTCGCTAATAAGCAGCTAGCATACTTCACTCAGATGGCCAGCCTCTACATGACCATAGCCGCAGGCCTTGCAACCGCAGACTTCGTCTCCGGCTCGGTTGAGCCCGTGGGGAAGGTTAAGAAGGCTAAGAAGAAGGCGAGGAGCCACGAGCATGAGGTAGCGGACCCCTTAAGGGTTCTAGCCGGCATGTTCATAGTCCTCATAGTAGTTGTGGGGGCGGCCTACTACGGCGTGCAGTCGTATAGGACTAACGAGTATAGGGCCCCGCAAATACTAACATCGGGTATAGGGCCCCTCTCAATATTCACACCGACCGGTAAGAGCAAGGTGCTCGTACCCCTTAACAGGGCCTGGCTAAACGCGCTCGCATGGATTAAGAATAACACGAAGCCAGACGCCCTCATTGTGAGCTGGTGGGACTACGGGTACTGGATAACGGTTAACACTGGCAGGAAGACAGTGGCTGACGGTGCCACGCTTAATGGAACCCAGATAAGAGCCCTGGCAAGGCTCCTAACAGGCGACGAAGGAGAAGCGAACTATATACTCAAACACATCTTTAAAGCCGAGCCAAACAATACCTACATCGTCTTCTATGACGTCTTCGAAGGCGTAGTCGACAAAGCAAATAACATGACACTACTCTACCCCAAGCCAAACGTCCTACAGGAACCCCAGGCAGGCATACCCGGGGCAATACTGCACGGCATGGCTGACTTCCCCAAGTCGACTCAAATGCTCAGGATAGCCTACCGGATACCCCCATTTGCAAGATCGGTATTCCAGACAGCCTATAGTAGCATGTACGTGGACAATAGGGGCCAGAGATGGCTAGAATTCCCCGGCCTAGTAGGCCAGCCCAAGGAGAACGTGACAAGGGTTAGGAACGCGTTACTCTACAAGATGGCGATAAACGGTATAGAGAGCCTCCCCAAGACAGCAGTGCCCGACACGACATGTGCTAGCATACTCAATGGCACCAAGACAGCTCTCATGGCAGTCGCAGCTGCGAGGAGCCCCACCGGGGGATACCAGCTCCAGTACGTCTTCACGACACCATTGAAAACGTTCAAGCCCGTCGCGGTCAGCATATCGTGCCCTATTGTAAACCAGGTCGGAAACAGGTACAACGTGTTCGCAGTAGTCGTATTCATCTTCCAGTGGACGGGCTAGCCCTCCGGGAGTGAAGGCAGGGTGAGGAGGAAGAGGAACCCGACACGCATGGTTATGGACGCTCTCCTAGTAGTTAGGAGGGCGCAGCTAGAGGTTAGAAGAGCCAAGGCTAGGGCGAAGCAACTGGAAGGCGTACTACCAGCCGGCGAGTACAGGAACCTGATCATCTCCCTTGAGACGATTGATAACGTTCTCGAGAGGGTTGCTGTAAGGCTTGAGACGATACTCGCGTCGGGGATTATAACAGCCGACCTCCTACGCCTACCCCGAGTACTTGTCTCTAAAGCGTCAAGCCAGCTAGCGAACATACCCCCAGAGCTCTCCCAGTCCCTAGCGGAGATCAACGATATTCTCGACGCTATAATAGCCCAGGCCCCGGAGGGAGCACCGGAAATCCCCATAGTCGAGGAGGACGTGGAAGAGTCGGCTGAGGAGGTCCTCGAGGAAGCTAGAAAGGAGGCGGTTAGGAGGCTGGAGGAGAGCCCGGCGTAACCCCTAATACTCGCGTCTAAAAGCTACTGTCCTCTAGGGCCTGTGAGGACTCCTAGCCAGGCTAACCCCCTGGCGAGGGATGGTGAGAGGACCACAGTCCGAGGCCCTTAAAAACTAGCCTCCTTCTAGGAGTCTAGGCAGAGGTGCCAGTGTATTGGCCTGGTCTATATTAGAACTCTTACGCTCAGACCCCGAGAGGCTTAGGTACTATGTTAAGATAAGGCTCATGGATCCGGGCATAGTGGATAAAGCCCTCCAGCTCGACCAGGAGTGGCGCCGCCTCCTAACGCAGGTTAACGAGTTGAGGCATAAGCACAACGTGGTTAGCAGGTCTATAGGCAAGACGCGAGACCCAGAGGAGAGGAGGAAGCTCATAGAAGAGGCTAGAAAGCTGCTCCGAGAACTCGAAGCTCTAGAAGCAAGGTTGAAGGAGGTTGAAAGGGAGAGGGAGAAAATACTCCTCTCCCTCCCCAATATAGTCGAGGACGACGTGCCCATAGGCGACGAGTCCGCGACCAGGCCGGTGGAGTTCTGGGGGAGGCCTAGGGTCTGGAGGGGTCACCTAGCCCAGTTCGAGGAGGAGACCCGCGGGTTTAACGTTGAATTCGACGTTATAGACTGGAGGCCTATAGGCCACGCGGACATGCTCGAGAAGGTCCTAAAGCTCGGGGACACCTACCGGGCGGGCCAGGTAGCTGGGTCAAGATTCTACTATCTATACGAGGACCTTGTCTGGCTCGACATGGCCCTACTCCAATACGCGCTAGACACCCTCACTAGGAAAGGCTACACGCTAGTCCTACCGCCATACATGTTGAAGCACGACGTGATCACCAGGGTAATAGATATTGAAACCTTCAGGGACGCTATCTACAAGATTGAGGGTGAGGACCTATATCTCATAGCAACCGCGGAGCACCCCCTAGCGGCCCTATTCTACAAGCAGGAGCTCTACGATGACGAGCTACCGCTGAGACTCGTAGGAGTAAGCCCCTGCTTCCGCAAGGAGGCCGGAGCAGGCAATAGAGACCTCAAGGGTATCTTCAGGGTTCACCAGTTCCACAAAGTAGAGCAGTTCATCTATGCGACCCCGGAAGAGAGCAAGAAGCTACACGAGGAGCTAATCAGCAACGCTAAGGAGATATTCCAAGGCCTCGGAATACCCTACAGGATAGTCAACATAGCATCCGGAGACCTAGGAGCATGCGCGGTAAAGAAGTACGACTTAGAAGCATGGATGCCGGCGCAGGGAAGGTACAGGGAGATGGTTAGCGCTAGCAACTGCACCGACTGGCAGGCCTACAGGCTCCAGATAAGGCTCATACGAAGAAAGGGGATGGAGAGAGGCTACGTGCACACCCTCAACGCTACCGGGATCGCTAGCACTAGGGCGATAACCGCCATACTAGAGAACTTCCAAGAGGAGGATGGCACGGTCAGGATACCGAAGGTGCTCCGCCGCTACCTAGAAGCGTTTGAGAGAGCCCCCAAAGACTACATAGAGCCGAGGAGGAACCCGCCAGTACCCACTAGGAGCCAGCAGTAAATCTCCCGGGGGGATCCTACCCTATAATCCCCCTAGAATACTCCTCCCCCATCCTGCTGAGGGCTATAGCCCTCGCCTTACTCTCATCCATAAACGCATACTTCCTGGCAATAGCCACTAGGATGCTTAGATCGCTTTCATCGGCATAATCCAGGGGGACCCCTTTCTCCCCCGAGTCCAGCCACCGCTTAATGAGTTTATCATATATTGGGGCAACCTTGGGATCGCTGTAGAAGGCGGCCTTCCGCCAGGGGGACTCGTTATCCTCTATAAGCCCTA
>JALVJB010000106.1 GCA_027034115.1 Acidilobaceae archaeon
ACGCCTACGGCCTCGCCGTGGAGAGGCTTCCTCTTTGCAACCATCATTAGAGCGTGGGCGAAGAGGTGTTCACTACCGCTAGCGGGCCTAGTGCTCCCAGCGATACCCATGGCTACTCCACTACTGACCAGGGCTTCCAGGAGCACCCTGAGGCCTTCCATGGTTCCAGCGGCTATCTCCCTGCTGTAGGCGGCGACGTGCTTCGCGCTCAGGAGGGCTAGGCTTGCCGCGTACTCGCCGTAGTATTCTCCGCGGAGCTTGTGCGCTAGCTTCCAGTCGCGGACCGAGGTCAGCTTTCCTATGAGGTCGCCGAACCCTGCCATATTGTAGCGGCGCGGCGCCGACGCTACTATACTCACGTCAATTAGTATGAGGTCGGGGGACTTAGCGGGGACTGACATGGGCTTGTTAAACCCCCGGAGGCTGGCGAAGGGGCTTGTTATCCCGTCGTGGCTTGCTACCGTGGGAAGGCTTACGAAGCCCACGCCGCTGTTCTTGGAGGCGTATTTGGCTAGGTCGATAGAGCGTCCCCCACCGAATCCCACTATTATCTCGGCCCCGGTTTCCCTAGCCGTTACAGCTACCTTCTCAGCCTCCTCCACGCTAGCCTCTCTTACAATGATGTAGTCGACTTCGATACCGGAGGCCTCGAGGGACTCCTTCAGCTTGGAGAAGTACAAGTCATAGATCCTGGGGCCTAGGACTACTAGCGCCCGGCTCTCCCTGGGGTAGACCTCCCCGAAGAATTTTCCGGCTTCCTCGATGACACCGTAGCCTACTACTACCTTCTTAGGTATGTCGATGATATGGGTACCCCTCTTCAACTAGGCGACTGCACCCTCAAGCATAGACTCCTTATCCAGGACATATAGCTATAAGCCCGGGAACCCTCCACGTGCATCCTGGAGGGGAATAGATTGCTCTCGCCGTGGAGGCTTAATAGGCCTAGAATCGACGAGGCGCCAAAGGCGATACACGGAACTACGACGGTGGGGCTGATAGCCGGCGACTACGTTATCCTCGCCGCTGACAAGAGGGCGACCGCGGGGACCCTCATAGCTAGTAGGAGGGTGAAGAAGATAGTCAAGATTACCGATAGGGCGGCGATGACTGTCTCGGGGCTAGTAGCAGACGCCCAGGCCCTAGCAGATATCCTGAGAGAAGAGGCCCGCTTCTACGAGTTAACCAACGGAGTTAAGCTCAGCATAAGAGGGCTGGCGACACTCCTCTCCAACATACTATTCTCGAGCAAATGGTTCCCATACCTCGTCCAGCTCATAGTGGGAGGATACGATGTAAAGCCCAGGCTATACACGCTAGACCCTTACGGTAGCATCACAGAGGACCGATACACCGCAACGGGCTCCGGTAGCCCGGTGGCCTACGGAGTCCTAGAGGACTACTACCGCGAAGATCTAACGGTTGATGAAGCCATCGAGGTCGCCAAGAGGGCCTTGAAATCCGCGATACTTAGGGACTCGGCCACCGGCGACGGTATTGACGTCGTGATCATCGGGAAGGACAAGTTCGAGGAAAGATTTATACCCTTCAAGGCCTAGCCTCCTTCTCCAAGGGCAACGGATCCTAGCCTGGCCCCCTTGGAGGCCGGGCTGAGAACTCCTCTCGCGAGCGCTGAGAGGTGTACTATCAATGGTTGCAAACACCTCGAAGAATAAGCTATCCGGCGAGGAGCTGAGGAAGCAGATCATACTCGGGGTCTACAATGCCCTGAGGAACGCGGAAATAACCCGTATAGAGTTCGAGGGCCCCGAGATAGCTGTTTACGTGAAGAAGCCCGAGTACATTCTTGATAACGAGAACGTCGTTGGCGACCTCGCCAGGAAGCTTAGGAAAAGGATAGTACTCCGCACGGATCCAAGCTATAGGAAATCCTTCGAAGCCACCAAGAAGTACCTCCTGGAAATCCTACCCAAAGAAGCCGGAGTAGGCCCAGGGGATATAGAGTTCGACGAGAGGCTGGGCGAGGTCATAATACTAGCTGAGAATCCCAACGCTATACCCTACAAGTCAGCATCCTTCCGGAACAGGATACTAGCCGATACAGGGTGGAGGCCGGTAGTACTAAGGAAGCCGATGCTCGTTAGTAAAACCTTTAGATCAATACTCCGCAAATCAATACTAGACTCGAAGGAAAGGCAGAGGGCCCTCCGAGACGCTGGCGAGAGGATATTCCGGGACACGCTCATAGGCACTAGGAGAGTAAGAGTCATAGGTCTCGGCAGTTTCGGCGAGGTGGGTAGGAGCGCTATCCTCGTAGACACCGGAGAGTCCCGGATACTGCTGGACGCTGGCGCAGCGCCGACAGGTTATGGACCGGACGCGTTCCCCTTCTTTGATGCCCCGGAATTCCGCATCGAGGACATAGACGCAGTCATCATTAGCCACGCCCACCTAGACCACGTGGGAATGCTCCCCCTATTATTCAAGTACGGCTACCGGGGGCCCGTCTACATGACAGCTCCGACCAGGGATATAGCCGTCCTAGTCCTAACCGACTACATGCAACTAGTACAGAAGGAGGGGAAGCAGCCACCCTTCACCCAGAGAGAGATAAACCTAATGCTCTCCAGGACAATAGTCATGCCCTACAATGTTGTAACAGACGTGGCGCCCGACACTAAGCTAACCTTCGCGAACGCTGGCCACATACTTGGGAGCGCGCTAGTACACCTCCACATCGGCCAGGGCCTCTACAATATTCTCTACACGGGGGACATCAAGTACTACAGGATTAAGGGTGACACGAGCACCAGGCTCTTACCGCCTGCTAGCTACCAGTTCCATAGGATCGAGACCCTGATAATGGAGTCAACCTATGGAGCCACGGAGACCCAGCCAAGGCACATGGCCGAGGCCCAGCTCATAGAACTAATAAACGAGGCCTACAAGAAAGGCGGTAAAATACTAATACCGGTCATGGCGGTGGGCCGAGGGCAAGACATACTCGTTGTACTCAGCAGGGCCAAGAAGGAGGGCAAGATCCCGGACATACCGGTTTACGTTGACGGCATGGTGTACGAGGTGACAGCAATATACACGGCCTACATAGACTACCTTGCCAAGCCCATCCGGGAAGCAATACTCCAGGGCGAGAACCCCTTCCACCCCGGCAACGTTGTATACGTTGACAGCCAGGCTAGGAGGGATGAAGCCATATACTCCAGCGGCCCCGCGATAATCCTAGCCACGAGCGGAATGATGCAAGGCGGCCCTATACTCGAATACTTCAAGCACCTAGCCGAGGACCCCAAGAACATCCTAGCCTTCGTGAGCTACCAAGCGCCCGGAACCCTTGGAAGGAGGCTCCTAGAGGGTGAAAGAGAGATAACCTTCCAGGAGAATGGGAGGCTGAGAACAATCCGAGTAAACCTAAAGATAGAGCGCGTCGAAGGCTTCACAGGCCACGCCACTCAAAGCGAGCTACAATTATTCCTAAGGCACCTAACCCCTAAGCCCAGAAACATAATACTAAACCACGGAGAACCCGTAGCTCTCTCCACGCTAGGCCGCATCATTAAGAGCAAGTGGCATAGGCTCGGGTTCCAGAGCCCGCCCGAGATACTGATACCGGAGAACCTGGAGTCTATAACCCTCTACCCGAGGCATAGCAGGGTACACACGAGCCTCCTATACCACAACCCGGGAGGATCAGGCTAGAGAGCCTCCGCCATCTTCCAATACTTATCCCCGGGCCTGTGCAGTATCCTAACAGCCTTACCCCTCCTCTCCCCAGCAAGCTTCTCCAGAATCTCGCTCGAGGACATTAGAGCCTCGCCTACGGCGACGGGCACCCTAGCCTCTTCATCCACGACAACCACTAGGTCTCCCACCTCGAACTCGCCCTCTACTCTCCTTATACCTGGAACCATCAGGTCTGCTCCGCGGCCCACAGCGGCGGTGGCTCCTCTATCAACGATCACTAGGGGCAGGGTTATGCTGGTCCTACGGCTTAAGAGGCACTTGAGGTGCGGGATGACGCGGTCGCCTACTATTATTATGCAGGGCGTGCCGTCCACTACATACATGACTGTCCCATCCCTGAACTCGACGTGCTCCACAGTCTCCGGAGTCAAGCCCTGGAAAAGCGATGACAGCGCCTTCGCCACTCTCTTCTTCTCCTTCTTCGAAGCAGGATACCGCTTACTGGGCTTGAGATCCCCCTTACCCATTTATTTCCCCGTAATGCCAGCCGAGGAGTGTAATGCTTTATAATACGTTATCAATGCTGGAATCGACTGGCGACGCGGGAGTCTATGAGAGTAGGCTACGAG
>JALVJB010000107.1 GCA_027034115.1 Acidilobaceae archaeon
CCGCCCCCTTCTAGCCTCATGTAGCCACCTGTTAGGGCCGCCGTGATGAATGCGTTAACCACTCCGGGGTTACCCCGGTTCCATTCTCCAGGGCCGTAGACGTTGAAGTAGCGTAGTATGACGGCTTCGAAACCCCGCTCTCTAGCGAACCCTAGTACTGCCTCTTCTCCGGCGCTCTTGGAGGCGCCGTACCAGCTCTTAGGCCTCTTCGCTGCATCCTCCGGTATGGGGAGTAGTTCCTGGTCCCCGTATACTGCGGCTGTCGAGGCGTGGATTAAACGGGAGGCTCGTGAGCGGGTAAAGGCCTCTAGGATATTGTAGGTAACTCTTATGTTTCTCTCGAAGGCCTCCCCCGGGTTGAGCCTGGACTCGTTTACGCCGTCGTACTCGTAGAAATTATAGACTATGTCCGCTTCTCTGACAAGCCTAGTTAGCGTGTCCTTGTCCCTCGGGGACCCGGGTTTTAGCTCAGCTCTCCCAATGGGTCCCGGGCAATTCCAGTCGTCGAGTATCCATACGGTGTAGTCCTCGTCTGCTAGGGTGAGAGCCGTGTCGTAGCCTATGAAGCGGCAGCCCCCGACTACTAGTATCAGGGTCATGAGGGTCCCTCGAGGAGCCTAGAGTGTTAGCTCTTCCCCTCCCCGCCGAGACTTTATCAGGAGAGCCACTGCTATGATTACAACGACAAGGATTACTCCTGCTACCGCCAGCTTCTTCTTACTGGTTCCGCCCTCACTCGGCGTGTAGACAGTGTTCACGGGTTTGGAGGGTCCCTGCGATTTCTTCACGAGAAGGTTTACTGTTATTTTGCCAGGTCCTGATACTTCTAATTGCTTCGACTTTATGATTAATAGTTTCTTGCCGGGCTTTACTAGGTCTATCTTGTACTTGCCCGGTGGTAGCAGTAGGGTTATGTTCCTGGTGACGTTGAACCGGTAGGTCTCGTTGCCAGCCCTGAGCACTATTATGTAGCCCTTGTTGGCTAGTATTGTAACGTTAGCCGAGGAGTCTACTAGTTGCAGGTACTCTGCTACTTCGCCTATGCTGTATGCGTCAACGACGGCTGTCTCCCCCTTAACCACGGTCACATTAGTAGTTCCTACTGGAGCGTGGGGGCCTAGGAAGTTGGGAGGCTCCGGGGGCTTGACCATTATCTTGTACGTGCCTGGGTAAGCCCGGAATGATACCTGCTCCTCCTTCATTGTGAGATTATATCTTACCGGGTTAAGGTCCGTGCTCCACGGGGGTATGATTACGACTTGGGAGCCCTTAGGCGCTCTAACCTGTAGGACCCCCGTCACGTCGGAGTAGTGGAAGCTCAATGTAACATTATCACCGGGGTATACTGCTATCTCCTCGGAGGTTGACAGGACCTCCTTGCTAGGTACTAAGGCGTTATCTTCGGGTAGGGTTAATTGGACCTCGTACTTTCCGGTGGGAACAGTGTAGTCTTCCTCCCCGCTTTCCAGTATGGTGGAAGCGGTGGAGTTGGGGAATACTATCATGAGACTAGCCCCCTTCTCGCTTGAAACGTGGAGCCTTGCAGTGACCGCACTGGCCTTGAACCACGTGTAGTTCAGTAGCCTGACTTCGCCCTTCAAGAGTTGAATGGTCTGGTTCCTCACGAGAACCCATTCTGGGCCGAGGTAGTCGCTTGGCTTTGAGAGCCGGAGGGAGACCCTGTAGAAGCCAGGCTCTACAAGTACTGTTATGCCTGGTACCTCGATCCATCCCTCACGCGATCCAACGAGGAGTCTTGCTTGCGGCGAGTGAAGCACTACTATTAACGCCTTACCGTTCTCGACAGTTAGATCGGCCTTGCCAGATGCCAGGAGCTTCCCGGCATCTATGACTATTCTCTGGAATGGTCTGAGGTGTAGGTGTAGGTCTACTGTGGCCGTGGTCTTCGCCCCGCCCGGAGTGTAGGCCTCAACGTTCAGGTTGACTACTACCTCCTGCTCGTCCGGGGAGAAGGTTAGGTTGCCGGAGCACATTCCCCCCCAGCAGGCCTTGCTAACCGGAGTGGATGATACTACTGTCACAAGCGCTCCCGAGTATATAACAATCATCGCCCCAGTCCCGTAGACCGAGTTAAACCCAGCGATTGCCAGCCTCGAGTATTCAACCGGGTTCCAAGCGGCGTAAAGTATCGGATAGTCCTCTGGGGGAGTCACGTAATCTACAATCGTCCCGTTAGAGGCTACCACTACTCCCCGGTTCTCCGCTGGAATGAAGACGACCGAGCCATCGGGGGACCATTCGACATTACCTATCCCCCCGTACGGCTCCTGGGCATATATCTTGACGTGTGTGCCGTTGAATGATCCCAGATATGTAGTGTTAATGGTCATTATTGCCACCCTATTATCAACGGGGCTCACAGCAATACTCCGGATGATCGTTCTACCCAGCTGAACAGAGGAGACCACGTGTAAAGTCTCCAAATTATAGACCTTTACGAAGCCATTGCTATAACCGATCAATAATTTAGACTTATCGTGCGTAAAGGCAAGGGCTGTAATGCTAGCGCCAGGCATCCTACACTTACAACTCCTACCTAGAAGGAAGTCAGCCATATACAATGTGCCATTATCAGTTCCCGCTACTAGCCTCGATCCGTCGAAAGACCAAGCTATGGAAACTGTCCTAGACCCTAGGTCAACCTGATGCACGATAGTCCCCGTGGTCGAGTATACTAGTACTTTCGTGCCAGCATCCAAGCCTACTAGGTCGTAGCCGGGCCTCCAGGCTACCTGGCCAGTACCATGGGGCAGGCCATAGGAGCCGACAAGGCTACCGTCGCTCCGGAATATCGCGAGTCGAGAGGAGGTGAGCAGTACGGCTATGTACTTCCCATCGCTACTCCAGTCAATACCAGATATGCCGCTGTAGAACTGCTTAGAGTATAACTCCTGGCCTGGCACCACTACCCCGTTAACACTACTCGCCCCTGCTAATAGCGGGGTGGATAGGAGGACTAGTAGCGATAAGACTGCCACGAGGCTTCTAGTATTCAATGCCGTGCACCCTCGCGCCGAGAGACCCTCGGGGCTATAGTCTAGTGAGGCCTCAATATTATGATTCACTATCGCCTACGCACTCCTGCCACACGGTATTCATGATATCCCACATGCTCACGACTCCAATAGGCCTCCCGCTTTCGACGACAACGATATGCCTCACTCCAGCGCTACGCATACGGTCTAGCACTGTTGCGAGGTCCTCCTCGGGGCTAGCCGTTATCACGCTAGCAGACATTACTGAGGAGACCCTCGGATTCCTCCTAGCCTCCCCCGTAGCGACTAAGTATATCACGTCTCTCCTAGTAACAATACCGGCTAGCCCGCCATTGTCGTACACTATGACAACGCTACCAACATTACTCTCATACATAGCACGAGCGGCATCGACAAGGGTGGCATCAACCCCGACCGTTACAGGAGGTGTACTCATAACCTCGTAAGCCCTCCGCCTCTCCAACTCGCCGCACGCCACCAACAAGGCACCCCTTTGGAGGAATCTCGAAGCGGCGCGCGGCCCCCGGAAAACCAACACCCCAGCCACCCGGAGAGTTAAACCCCCACGGTTCCTCGCCCCGCGCCCCCGCGAACGCTGGCGTCCGGGGCCAGGTTGCTCCCTTCCGGGCCTGGCCGGGTTCCCCCGGTATCGGCGGTAGACGCCGCCCTCCGGCGGCGCCTCCAGCCCCGCCAGCCCCGCGGGACGGGGGTCATAGTAGCCGTGGGCTCCCCAGGGCGGCTGGTAGTGCTGGCTCCGGGTTACTGGCCCCGCCTTGCGCCTTCGGCCACGGCCGAGGCGGCCGTGGGGGAGGCGGCGACCCTCCCAGCCCTACCCGCGCGCCGATGTGATTCACGGTGTTGCGGAGAGGTATATAGTCTAAGCATTAGTCGGGTGTGTTTAATTGGGGGTGGGTTGTGGAGGCGTCTAGCGCGTTGATAAGTGCGGGGATACTCCTGGTCTTCATAGGATTCTTCTTGATCTTGGCGGGTGTTCTACTAGCGTCTACGGGTGGTGAGGGAAGGGTTGAGGGGGGCGGGGTTATCATAATAGGGCCTATCCCGATAATATTCGGCTCTTCAAGTAGGGCTGCCTTGGCCGCAGCTATTATCGGGGCGCTCCTAATGGTTCTCTCGATCATTTGGCTGTGGCTTATGAGGGGTGGGGCGCATTGACGAGGCCTGTTGTCCCCGAGGACTTGTACAAGCTAACCCTCGT
>JALVJB010000108.1 GCA_027034115.1 Acidilobaceae archaeon
GCGGTAAACCCTAATCCCAGGCCTGACCCCGAGAAATTCTACCGGGAGTTCTGGAAGGTTGCGGGCACCTATAGGGCCTCGTGGAGGAGGATAAGGGTGGGCGGATGAGCGGCTGTTCACGCCCGAGCCCCTCCTAGTCCCGGGGGAGGGGCTGTGAGGAGGCCCTCGATCAGCGACGCTCCAGAAGCCTTAACCCTGCCCTCCTCGCCTCCGAGAACTGCTTCTCAACAATGTAAAGGTGCTCTCCCTGGTCTACTAGGATCGCCTGGCCCGCTATTAGGCTCTCCAGGCGCACTCCGCTAGAGTATATCCTGCGGATAACGTCCTCGCCAGCCCTGTCCAGGAACGCCCCCGGAGGCCTGGAGGCGTCGAAGACCGCTATCTCAGCCCTAGCCCCACGGTGTATCGAGGGTCCCCCGAGGCCCATGAGCTCCCGGAGCCTAGCCGACTCTACCAGGGGGTCCCCCTCGAGCCTCGTGTAGGATGGCCTGTGGAATAGTGCTAGCACGGGGTCTCCCCTATGGTAGCCTTTATCGCCCCGAGCCTCTACCTGGCCCTCTCCCCCGCATCCCTCCCCGTAAACCGTGACTACTGGGACCGCCTCGCTACTAGGGGGCTCGCCTAGGCAGGAGGGGAATGCTAGCCCATAGTATCCTCCGATCATTGATTCGAGCCGGGAGGTCAGTTCGAGGCTCCCATACTCGACTATGACTGTCGTCGCCCCTGCCATGTGCGCCTCGTATACTGCGGGTAGGGATAGAGTTAGTGCTTCACTGGGGGTTAGCCGGGAGTATATCTCGGCTCTAGCCCGGAGGCTAGGCTTGTATATTCTGGCCGGGTATGCTGGAGCATCTATCAGCATTGTTAGGCCCGGGACTATGATTCTCCCCTCTCCCCCCAGGATTAGGGTGGCATAGGTGTAGTCTTCCGGCACGGGGCTGGGGCCATAATCCTCTACTCTCCCGTTCTTAACGTAGACGTAGCCGTCGCGCACAAGCTCTTCACCGGTGTAGAGGGCTGACCCCGTGACTAGGACGTCGAACAAGCCGTAGCACCCCTATGGGGGGTTGAGGGGGCTCTATTGAATAAGCTTATACGGTCTAGCTCGTAGACCCCCACTCTCCCCGGGGGAAGGCCTAGCGGGCTGCAAGGCGTAATGGGGATTGCACGTGTCGAGCACCGGCTTGTACGTGGTCGACGTTGACTCCGTCGTGGACGGGTCTGCTCGTAGACTAGTTGAGGAGGGCAGGGTATCCGGCAGGCTCCTCATCCACAGGATAGTAGTAGAGTACCTGTACTCGGAGGCCCGGAAGGGCCTATCGCACGGCTTCACCGGGCTGGACGAGCTCTCAAGGCTTCTCGACATGTCTGGCGAGCAGGTTGAAGTTGTAGTAGTAGATGACGAGAGGGAGCCCTGGCGCGGTGCAGTAGACCTCGACACTGTTAAGCGCGTTGTTAGACGCTATGCCTGGAAGTCATCCGCGATCCTGATAACGAGTGATAAGATCCAGTACGAGGCCGCCCGTGCAATGGGCGTTCAGGCGCTGTACTCGGCGGAGGCGGGGGAGAGGAGGCTCCGGATAGAGGAGTTCTTCGGCGAGAAAACTATGAGCGTGCACCTCAAGGAGGGAGCCCCGCCCCTAGCCAAGGTTGGGAGGCCCGGCAGGTGGGCTTTCGTCGAGATCTCCCGGGAGCCGATGACTAGGCGTGAGATCGAGGATATAGCGCGGGAGATAATCGAGGCCGCCTCCCGCATGGAGGACGGCTTCGTGGAGATAGACAGGCCCGGGTCCACGATCGTCCAGCTCCGAGAGTACAGGATAGTTATAACGAGGCCCCCGCTCAGCGAGGGCTGGGAGATAACCGCTGTAAGGCCTGTGGCGAAGCTCTCGCTCGAGGACTACCAGCTACCCGAGAAGCTCCTCAACAGGCTCCTCGAGAGGGCCGAGGGAATACTAATAGCTGGAGCCCCCGGTATGGGTAAGACGACGTTCGCCCAGGCCCTCGCAGAGTTCTACGCCAGGATGGGCAAGGTTGTAAAGACCATCGAGTCCCCGAGGGACATGCGCCTCCCGCCGACCATAACCCAGTACTCCAAGAACTACGCTGACCTGGGCGAGCTCCACGACATACTTCTCCTCTCGAGGCCCGACTACACGGTGTTCGACGAGTTGAGGAGTGATGAGGACTTCAAGCTCTACGTTGACCTCAGGCTCGCGGGTATAGGCATGATAGGCGTGGTCCACGCTACTACGCCCATCGACGCGATCCAGAGGTTCATTAGAAGGGTCGAACTGGGAATGATACCCAGCATAATCGACACCGTCATATTCATAAACGAGGGCAGGGTTGACAAAGTCTACGAGCTCATGATGACCGTCAAGCTCCCCACAGGACTCCGAGAGGCAGAGCTCTCGAGGCCAGTCGTGGAGGTGAGAGACTTCCTCTCCGGCGAGCTGGAATACGAGATCTACACGTTTGGAGAACAGACAATGGTAGTACCAGTAAAGGGCAGGAGGAAGACAGGCACAGAGGCGATCGAGAAGTACGTCCGGAAGCTAATACCCGACGCTGAAGTAGAGTTCAGGGATAATACTATGATAGTGAGGGTCCCCCGCTACAGTCCAAGGCTGACGGCTAGGAAGGTTAAGAGGTTGAAGAAGCTAGCCGAGAAGCACGGCTACGAGGTCAGGATAATCCCCTTCTAGCCCTCCCGAGCCCCGACCATATCTGTGAGCCTGCGGGAGTGGGGGAAGAGGATCTCGTCGAGCACGTTAACCCTCAGCCCGGACTCCGGGTCCGCGACCTTAGCGCCTCCGGAGGGCGTCACGGGCAGGTCGCTTAGCTTGTGCATTCTCCACTCCCCGCCGGGTAGCCTCACGGCTATGTAGGCGATGCCCCCGCTCCTCTCGGCGAACTCCCGGAGCCCCCTGACCTGCCTCGCTGGTATGTAGACGGGCTTGCCCCTGCTAGCCTTCTTAACCTCAATGACTATGACAACGCCTTTTTTCACCGCTACAATGTCGGGCTGGTACCTCTTCCTCACACCACTACCGCTCGAGGGACCCCTAACCACGGCGTACCCCATCTCCCATAGGAGGTTCGCGAGTTCGTTCTCCATCCTCGAGGCTAGCTGCTTGACGGGCGTTCTTCTACGGGGCAACCCTTGATCCCTGCGGGCATTCGTATAGTGGAGTGGCTAGGCCTTACTATATAGTGATAAAACCGTTGGCTTAAGCCTTACGAGGACACGGTGTAGAGGGGTTTGATCCCTGGCGTGCTTCTCTTGGAGACAATGCAGGTAGGCGGAGCTGGGGCTACCGCTAGTGCGACGCTCATAGAATGGTTAATTATTATATTTATAATACTTATATTTTTATCCATGAGCATTAAGGTCGTGAAGGAATACGAGCGGGCGGTCATATTCAGGCTGGGCAGGCTCCTCGGCGCCAAGGGGCCGGGCCTCTTCTTCATAATCCCCTTCGTAGACAACTTCATAAAAGTAGACCTCAGGATAGTGACCGCTGATGTGCCAGAGCAGAGGACTATAACCAAGGACAACGTCACGGTAGGCGTAGACGCCGTAGTCTACTACAAGGTCTTCGACCCGGTGAAAGCAGTCACAAGGATAGAGAACTACCACTACGGCGTCATAATGCTAGCCCAGACCACTCTAAGAGACGTTATAGGCCAGGTCGAGCTAGA
This sequence comes from Acidilobaceae archaeon, assembly GCA_027034115.1. Lineage (GTDB taxonomy): Archaea > Thermoproteota > Thermoprotei_A > Sulfolobales > Acidilobaceae > Thermodiscus. The sequence goes on from JALVJB010000108.1 coordinate 3,706, forward strand.
CGACCTCCTAACCAAGAGGGAGGAGATAAACAAGAAGCTCCAAGAAATACTCGACACCCTTACAGACCCCTGGGGAATAAAGGTCACGGCAGTCACCCTGAAGGAGGTTAAGCTACCGGAGACCATGCTGAGGGCCATGGCGAAGCAGGCGGAAGCCGAGAGGTGGAGGAGGGCCAGGATAATCGAGGCCGAGGGTGAGAGGCAGGCGGCTAAGATAATGGCTGAGGCCGCGGAATTCTACGAGAAGCACCCGGCCGCCTTGAAACTGAGGGAACTACAAACGCTCGTCGAGATAGCAAAGGAGAAGAACCTGATAGTTGTCAGCGGCCAGACGAGCCCCCTAGGAGAGGTAGTAGGGCTAACCACTGGGCTAGCGCAGTACAGGAAGGCGGGGAGTGAGTAAGTCCTATGCCCGCCCGGCGCTCCAAGCCCCAGAGAGGGACCCT
>JALVJB010000109.1 GCA_027034115.1 Acidilobaceae archaeon
CTTTGCTAGAAGGTAGGCGGCGGAGCTACCGGCTGGTCCTGCTCCTATTACTACGACGTCGAACTTCGTTGGGACTCCTGGTGGCGCCCCCACCAATACTTCACCGCTCTACCATTCAATGTCTCGGATATATATTAGGTAGAGAGTAAGAGGGGAATCGTGGGAAAACCCTTCCCTCCCTTTTAAACCCTTAGGAGTGTTAATGGTAGGCCTTTGCCCGCTCCACGGTTGACGCGGCTTATCTTAGCCCTGCCCGGTAGGCGCATGGAGTAGTCCTCAACGGGGATTGCGAGCGGGATATGCTTCTTTTCGTCGTCTAGCACTGTTGAGAGCTTTTTCCGGAGTTCCTCGGCTGCCACTAGTTTCTTCTCATCGCCTGGTTGTATTAATGCATAGGCTATACTGTACTCTCGAACAGCTTCTTCGGAACCGGGTAATAGGCGGGGGAGGCCTTCATCGTCTAGAGCTACTCCCAGCCATAGCCTTACCGGGATCGGCTTGAGGTAATTCTTCCTCCCGTAGACCATTATCCCCCCCTTAGCTAGGTACTCGCCCGTAGGCGGTGACAGCGAGACCTGGCCCGCGTCTACATAGAAGACGCGGACAGCTCCCACCCCCGTCTTCCAGGCCTTACTGTAGGCTACCGCTATGACCGCTGCATCGTAGAGGTCCTCCTCGCTTGGCACCCTGCCACGGGTCTTCACTACGACAGCCGGGGCTCCATGGATGTCGGCGTGCATGAAGATGTCGCCTGGCTCAAGGTATTTTCTAGCTATAACCTCGTTCTGGCTGGCGTCTCTCCCGCCTATTACTAGGAGACCGGAGCGAGTGACGGTATAGTGGAAGGCCTCGAACCAGTACCTCTTCCTCCGCTTATATGCTTCCGCCAGGTTCCTAGCCTTAGCCTTTAGCTCTATCTCTGCAAGCTTCTTCTCCACATCGATCATTAGGCTCCTTGCTCTCTCGGCCTTAGCCTCAAGCTGGCCTGCCTTCTTGAATACTTCAACTATTAATTGATCAACGCTGGCTACGCTTCGGGGTATGGTTAGCGTTATGCCTTCGACCACCACTACGATATTCTTCCCGGCACTCCTGGCTTCCGCGAAGCCGTCTACCCTACACTCATCGCGGCCGCTTCGAACGCATTCGAGAAGGCCTTGGAACTCTGAGTAATGCTTCGTGATAACGTCCGCTATTCTCCTCAGATTTTCGGCCCTCTCCCGGTACTCCCTAGCCTGCTCCTTAGCCTTCTCAATACTAGCCAGCAGTTTAGCCTTCTCTCCCTCAAGACTATCAGTACTCCGCTTTCCCTTCTTTGCGGTGGCAGGGGAGGCCTCGAAGAAGTCGTCTAATGCCTCGTCGAAGGCCTGGTAGCGTGTAATTTCGTGCTGGCCCGCATAATGGGTGGGGTTGAAGGGATCGGCCTCTATTGGTGACTCGGGAGTTGATACGAGGTAGCCCTGGCCCTTCATCGATTCCTCTACTATCCCCCTTATCGCCTCGACTACCCGCTCAGCTTCTCTAGGGCCTAGCTCCTCCTCACCCACCCCTGCCCTGTACACCGCTTCCTCGGCTACTTCGCCGGGTACTCCTAGTAGTGATACTAGGGCGGGAACAAGCTTGCCTTTGGCCTTATAAGCCTCTATTACATCGTCGGGCGTAATCGACTCTAGCCTCTTCCCACGCTTTGGAGGCGGCTTATAGGGCTCCTTGGGCTTTACAACTCGATCCCTTAACCTCATGTACCTCGACGCCGCAAGTATGGTGTCAGAAGGATCGAGTACAGCCGCTACTCCTCTCGGGACCAGCTCTACTACCAGGGAGTAGTTATTACTAGTGGTTATTCTAACAATTCTATCATCATTGACTAGGCTTACAGTCTTTATTCTCTTGTTCTTCATGTACTTCCTAGCCAAGACGACTAGTGGGTCGGGCTTGAATTCTTGAGGGGGAGCGCGCCTAGTGGTCCGATGAATTCTCCTACCCGGCTCTGCAACTATTATACCGGCCCCTTTCACCTTGATGAGTATTAGACCGGCCCCTTTCTCATAATAGATATTGCCTATTGCTTTACCCTCGAGGTCCTTCTTCGCCCTCGTAAGCCATGAAACCACGTCTACTATGTTCATGGACTTCCTAGCCAATACCCCATCCTCCCCAGAGTATCACGAATAGCCGGAGAGTGCTAAGTAAATTAGAGGCTCCCACCGACACGATTCCCCCGGGCCATCCGGGGAGAGGGTGCGCTTAGTGCGTAAGGGGGCTATAATCGCTAGGAGGTACTCCCTTGCGGCATTCATAGCTGGATCCCTCTACGGTATCCTGCTTGGAGTCTTATCAGCCTACGGCGTCATGGATACCCTCTCGCCTGTAGCGAGGGGGATCGCTGGCCTTGTGACTTCGGGTATACTGGGAGTGATAGTAGCGCCGTTGGGAGCGGGGTTCCGTTATCCCCTGACTCGCGGCATTGTCCTCGAGGCTTCGATCGTGTCAATACTCTCTTCTCTCGTCCTATGGGTAGTCGTATATGCTAGCTTGGTGGGATAAGGCGTTTTAATTTTAATCTAGTCCTCCTTCCAAAGAGCAGGCAAGACTGTGGCTGGGTGTAGGGAAGGTGGCCAGGAATATAGTTGTCGAAGAGTACAGGCTGCCCTCCGTTGAGGATATAGAGGTTGAGCTGGTTGAGAGGAAGGGCCTCGGCCACCCCGACTATATTAGCGATGCCGCCGCTGAGGCCGCTAGCCGTGTGTTAAGCAAGCTCTACCTGGAGCGCTACGGGCAAATACTCCACCACAACCTCGACAAGGTCCTCCTCGTAGGGGGGCAGGCTAAACCCGTGTTCGGGGGCGGAGAGGTCCTGCAACCCATCTATATTATAGTGGCTGGGAGAGCCACCACCGAGGTCAAAACCAGCGATGGAGTAGACCATATCCCGGTCGGCCCCATTATCCTCAGGGCGGTTAAAGACTGGATAAAGGAGAACTTCCGCTTCCTCGACCCCGACGAGCACGTCGTAGTGGACTATAAGATAGGTAAGGGTAGCGCGGACCTTGTGGGCATATTCTCGGAGAAGGAGAAGACGCCGAGAGCTAATGATACAAGCTTTGGCTCTGGCTACGCCCCGCTATCCACTCTCGAGAAACTCGTCTTCGAGACGGAGAGACTACTCAATAGCGGAGAGGTCAAGTCCAGGCTACCCGCTATCGGAGAGGACATAAAGGTCATGGGGCTAAGGGATGGCAGGAAGATCGACCTAACTATTGCCATGGCCACTATCAGCAAGCTCGTAAGGGATAGAGATGAGTACATTAACGTCAAAGAGGAGGCGAGAAACCTCGTCCTGGACCTAGCATCGAAGATAGCCCCCGACCATGAGGTAAACGTTCACATAAACACTGGAGACATAGTTGAGAAAGACATACTGTACCTCACTGTCACCGGCACGAGCAGTGAGCACGGAGACGACGGCATGACGGGGAGGGGGAACAGGGCCAACGGCCTAATAACCCCTCTAAGACCCATGAGCTTAGAAGCCACCGCAGGGAAGAACCCGGTAAACCATGTGGGGAAGATCTACAATGTTGTAGCCATAGACGTTGCCAACAAGATTTACAGAGAAGTCAACGGTCTCCAGGAAGTCTACGTGAAGATCCTAAGCCAGATAGGGAGACCAATAGATGACCCGCTGGTAGCTGATGTGAAGGTTAAAGCCGAGAGGCTAACCCCCGATATGAAGAACGAGATAATCAGTATAGTTGACGAGGCCCTCGCAAACATTACCAGCTACACCGAGAAAATCCTTAACGGCGAAGTCATGCTCTTTTAGCCCGAGGTACCCCTCTACTCCTCCTATACTCCTCAATAATTCTCTCAATATTAATCCACGATTCCCTCTCAGCCTCTATACGCTCCCTAACCTCCACTAATTCCTCAATAATCCTATCACATATAAAAGCTAGGCCGCGCCAGATTACCAGGCAATCTCCAAGGCTCCCTGCTACCGCTGGTATTCCATGGGATACGAGGCGCTCCGGGTCCCCGCCTAGCACAATAACGCCCAGTATACCGCTAGACTCGAGGGATTGTAAAACGTCGTGGTCCGGGACTACTCCATCCCTGACCACTACTACCTCGTTTTCC
>JALVJB010000110.1 GCA_027034115.1 Acidilobaceae archaeon
GGAGGGTTGTAAACGCTTCCAGGAAGGGGCCCCTAGCATTGATGGACTACGGCTTTATCGTAGCAGTTGTACGGGCCACCGGTAGGAGGAGTGTGCTCGTAGAGAGGCTGGAGGGCTACCCCTACCATGCTCTCTTCATGTACTCTAGAGCCTAGGGGCAGGACTCCTCTAGGAAAGCTCCCAGCTTCTCAAACCCCCTCCGGATACCCTCGCATATTGCCTCGTACTCCTCCTCAAGCCCGGCCTTCCTAAGCCAGAGTGCTCCCTCGACGAGGTAGAAGCGTATGATGTCGAACTTGGTCTCAGCCTTCTCCATGAGTATTCTGGCGGCCTCCCTCATCCCCTTATCAGTGAGCCTGTATCTTATCCTCTTGCCACCCCTCACCCTCGAGACCTCTATGCCGTCCACCTCTATGAGGCCCTCGCTCCTCAACTGGTCTAGTAGGGGGTAGAGGGTCCCCGCGGCGGGCTTCCACTTACCATTAGTCACCTCCTCTATCTTCTTCATTATCTCGTACCCGTGCCTGGGCCCCTCTAGGAGTATCCTTAGGACGAGGTTTCGAAGCGACTCTCTGTAGACGCTCGACCCTCTCTCCCTGGTAACTGGCCTTGCCAAGCGCTCAGCACCGTTCAATCCTCAATATAACAGGGCGTGATATATCTTCATGCGGGGCTCGAAGACTGGCGTCCATCCTCACAGGCATCTAAGGGCCTCGGCAATACCAGCCCTCTTCACAGCCCCACCACTGGCAGGGAGTATTGTGAGGGGAAATAACCACCGCTACTCGCCGATTAAAAGCCCAGTCATGAACTTGCTGTCTGCCTCCTCCTCCCTGGCACTCCACGCGGTTCTTAGGCTATCATAGGGTCCCTCGACGCCTCGGGGGATCCTGACAATAGCTTCTCGCCCAGCCCCTAACAGCAGGCCCATCAAGCCAGAGGGCGCCATGTAAGCCACGTAGCCCTCCAGGGCGAGGCGCCTCGGAGGTTTACCAGCTACGGGCCTAAAACAGGGGTAGGAGCACTCGTCGAGGCCCACGTTGAGGGTCCCCCCATTTCCTCCGCACTCCCACTGGAGTGGGGGGACCAGGCTGAGGAGCCCCCGTGCAACGTAGCTATCCTCGAGGCATGCGGAGGCTATCCACGAAGCTTCCCATGATAGGGTGAGGCTGAGGGGGTCCCTCTCGGGGACTACTATTCCGGGATTCAGGGTGTGGGAGGCGTGGTAGATGCCTGCCAGGGCCGCCCAGGGCTCCAGGCCTGCGAGCCTTAGCGACGCGTAGAGGCCCAGTCTTGAGTGCCTAATACTACTTATACTGGAGAGCCTCTTCTTCAGGGCGCTAATAATCCTCCCCGCCCCTGGGAGCCTCTCTAGCCCCTCCAGGCTAGAGTCGCCGTTAGCTATGCTCGCGGAGAGTAGGAGGAGCCTGGGATCACCCCTTAGGCCTATGACCTCCCGGTGGTATTGCTCCAGCTTGGGCTCCGGCCGGTAGGATTCAAGCACCCTGACGGCCCATAGGGCCGTAGAGCTTATCCTCCTGAATAGTAGCTGGCTAGACAGGTTATACGCCGCCTGTAGGAGCCTCCTGGGATCCCTGTAGTAGTCCTGTTCGCCGCGCCTCCAGGTCAGTGTGTAGCCGTCTTCTCCAACCCTTATCCTCACCCTCTTGCCTGCTACGGGGTAAGAGTCGGGGGCTTCGACGAGAACCTCGTCTCCATTAATCCAGGCCTTAAACCCGAGCCTCGCCGCCTCAGCCAGTAGTAGGGACTCCTTGCTCGGCAAGACTCCAGCTTGCCTCCCACGAATATAGTCTAGGTCTACGCGGCGGGGATAAATGGAGGGTGGCCGTCGGGATGACGCTGATACTGGCAGGGGGAGGCCTGGGCCCCGGCTACCAGGGCCGGCTCCTAGAAGAGGCTGTGGCCTCTGCCGACAAGGTATACGTGGAGACCTACACCGTCCCCGGGAGTAGCTGGCTCCTGGACTGGGCTCGTAGTGTTGCAGGAGGCCGCGTTGTAGAGGCGGAGCGGAGAGTGCTAGAGGAGAATGCTTCCAGGCTGGTCGAGGAGGCTAGGACCCGTAGAGTCCTAGTGCTCGCACCGGGGGACCCCCTAATCGCCACCACCCACCGCTCGCTCCTAGCAATGGCTAGGAAGGAAGGAGTAGTGGTCCAGGTCATCCCCGGGGTGTCGGGAGTGTGCGCATCTAAAACCCTCAGCCTACTCGACTACTACAAGTATGGGAGAACCGTAACAGTACCAGGGCCGTGGAGGCGTGTTAAACCCTACAGTGTAGTCTACTACATCCTGGTCAACGCGTGCTCGACGCTCCACACCCTAGTCCTCCTCGACTTCCAACAAGACAATGCTCTCTCTCCGCGTGAAGCCGCCTCAACCCTCGTGGATATCGCCGTGGAGGTGGACGCGGGCTTCCTAGCCGATACACCCGTAATCGTCTTAGAGCGTGCAGGGCTCGAGGGCGAGAAAGCTACACTCTACTCCAGCCTAGAAGGCCTAGCACACTCGCAGGAACACTTCGGCCTCCCCGCGAGCCTAGCCATACCGGGGCCCCTCTCCAGGATTGAGAGAGAGCTCCTCGCCGACTACTATGGGAGGGACCCGGGGCCAGGGATCGATAGGGGCGAGGCGTGCCGTGCCGCTAGACGCTTGGAGGCCGAGCTATAACGGTCATGTACACGTGGAGGGTCCCCCCGCCCCGGAGGCTCTCCACTATCCTACGGTCAACGTCTCTCGCCGCCTTGGAAGCGCCTACTCCAATGGTCCTAGCGTCGATGTAGCTACTCCTCCTTATCACCATACTATTACTACTCGTGAGTGGAAGCTGGGGGTTCCCCCGGGCTGTTAGGGAATCGCAGACCCCGCCGCTGCAGAGAACCACTACGAGGAGGGAGTCCTCCCTGCGTAGGGCCGCCTTGATCCACTGGGGGAGGCTACCAGCGGATACCTCGGCTTCAACCCCTAGGATGCAATCGCCTCTCGGGGTCAGGTGGGGGTCCCTCGTTAGTTCTAGCGTGCTCTTATGCGTCGCCCTCACGTTGGGATGGCCCTTCGCTGTGAAGTACAGCCACCTGGACTCGAACACCTTCAACTCTCAACCACCACGTCAACCGCATATATCGAGAGCCTAGGACTATACTCGAGGACCCTCCTGCACCCCGACTCGAGTAGCCTGCAGCCGGCTTCCGCGATACTCTGGGCCACTGTGCTTGTTGCGTCATCACATGTTTCAGCTTTAACATAGTAGTGGTGGTAGCCCTTCCGCCTTGTCAGGCTGCAGGCTACCCGTGCGTATTGGGGTGATTTTGATGGTAGGTTGAGTATTACCCGGTTGAATACTGGTTCCAAGAGCTCGCCTAGCACGGCCGAGTCGCCTTGTAGGACTACTACTCTGCCCTTCAGCCTCTTCTTGTTCATCTCGAGGCTCTCAGCCGCAAGGTCTAGGGCGTGGGGATTGATGTCGTTGGCTACTACCAGGGCTTCACGTAGCACTCCTATATGGAGGGCGAACCCTCCTATACCGGCGAACATGTCTAGCACTCTCTCCCCGTCACGGGTTTGCTCGGCGATCCTCCTATGCTCGCCGGATAGCCTAGGATTATAGTAGGCCTTGGCCAAGTCGACAGCCAGCGGGATACCATACTCTCTCGCGACCGTCTTAGTCCTCTCCTCGCCTGCGAGATGGATTAGGCGGGGGACCCTCTCCTCTCCGCTAGTCTCGGTCTTAAGCCAGGCAGCCCTTATCCTTGGCTGCGCCTCTAGTAGGGCTCTAGCTGCAGCCTCGTACGCCTCAAACGGTACCTCGCGGGTCTTACTGAAAACCGCTATGTCGCCTACTACGACGTATCCTTTAACGGGGCCTTCTAGCCTGCCGGGCCCCCTCCTCCTAGCCTCGAATCTAGCCTTAACCAGCTGTGCTTCTACGCCACGTGCTCGGAGTGCTTGTAGGGCTTCACGAGGGTCCCTCACGGGGAAGGTTACCGTGTCTCTATCCGCGTAGGGTCGTAGGTGGGGGACT
>JALVJB010000111.1 GCA_027034115.1 Acidilobaceae archaeon
CATGGCTATACGCACCATTCACAGGTTACCGGCTGGGACGATATACTCGGGGTATAGCCCGGTATCACCACTCCGCTATATGGCTATGGACTGCTTGGATAGTAACACTCTATTACGTGGCGCCCACCAACACGAGTAATGCGGGGAAGGGTTCCAGTGTGGAAGAAGAAGCCAGCCTGGACCTACCGGAGCAGGGTGATAATACGTAGCCGATGCCTCCTGCCGAGAGGCGATAAACTGCTCCTGCAGAGAGAGAAGAATGGGATCTACAGTATACCTGGTGGCAGGCTAGAGTTCCTTGAGAGCCTCCCCTTCACCGTGGTCCGGGAGATGAGGGAGGAGGCCGGGATAGAGGTTGAGCCCCAGAGACTAGTCTACGTTGTCGAGAGCCTTAGCGAGAGGAAGAAGGGTCCCAGACACGAGATACTCTTCTACTTCCTATGCACCGGTGAAGGGGACCCTCGGAGGAGTTATGCAAACATGACCTTCGAGTGGAGGGACCCCCAGGAGGTGCGGGAGAGCTTCTGGCCGGCTGGCCTCGCGGAGATCATACACGAGGACATGCCCGAGTTCCCCGTGTTCAGGTATATAACGTATATAGACGAGAGGCTCTCATTCATAAACACCTACACCGCTATCCCAACATGCTATAAAATAGTGGCCAGAGCTCCCCAGGCCCGGGAAGAGGTAAGCGAATCTTGAAGGCGAGGCAGGCCGAGATAGCAATACTACTAGTAGTCCTAGTCATACTCTCGGGAACACCCATCCTACTATCAGCGGGCAACACGCAAACCCCAAGTCAACCCCTGACAAACCTCTCGAGAAAACCGGTACCCAGCGGGCTACCATGGTATACTGTCGCCGTCTTCGGCGATAACAGGCCGGAGGCGGTGCCCTGGGTTCAACTACCAGACACCTTCTATAGGACTGTCAACGAGCTCGCAGCCATAAACGCCATGGTCAATATCGGGCTAGGCGACCACGTCGGCCAGGGCAGTAAGAGGCAGTTCCTAGAATTCTACCGGGTTATGAAGGAGTCCGGCCTAGAGAACCAGATGTACGCTATGGGCAACCACGACGTCTCCTTCGGCAGGGCTAGCTGGGGCAACTGGGAGCGCCTGATAGGCCCACTCTACCTAGACTTCGACGAGATCCCGGGATGGAGGATAGGAGTGCTAGATACTGAGGCTAACTCGACCTTATGGGCCAGAATGGTCAACCAGACCTTTACAGGCGCGGGAGATAGGAGCATAATGCTGGCATTCCACAAGCCAATAATCCCCTACGTTCACCACAACCTGCAAGACGACCATCCCGACATGGCTAAGCTACTCCTTGACAAGGTTAGGGAAAACGGCCACGTGAAGCTAGTGGTCCAAGCCCACTGGCACGGCTGGGCCCATGTCAGGGTAAACGGGACCGACTGGATAATCAGTGGAAGCACGGGCGCACCCCTCTACAAGGCCAGCGACTGCCAGGCTGGAGTAGACTGCGTCTCCACGTACAACTACCTACTAGTAATCCTCTACCCCAACGGGACATACAAGTACTACCCAGTGAGGGCCGGCGCGGGAAGCGGATCCATAACAGTAACCGCTACCAGTGAAGGCATAGTAGTAGAGAATAGTAAGGTAGACGTACACGGCAAGCCAACCGCCATCCCGGTCAGGGTGGAGTTCAACACGAGCCTAGGCCCAGTATACATACCAGCCATAGTGCCACAGGACTCCCGGGTAATATTCAGGATAATAGAGGCGAGCCATGGCTATGAAATAGAGACCAATGCCACCACCTACTACGCATACCTCTACCAGAACGGTGAAGGAATACTCCTCAACAAGAGCAATAACAGAATAGTACTACCCGCAGACGTTGAATGGGTGAAGCCCGTGAACCCACACCACGTCCTATCATACCAGGAGTACCAGGCTAGCCAGCAGGCGACCACGACTAGCCAGGGACGAGTAACCACTACCAGCGCTACCACTCAGACCACGCCTAAGACTAGTGAAACGGGAAGCAGTACTCAGGCCATAACGCCGACGGGCACGCTCACGGAGAAGACCAGGGACGGCCTAACAATAGTGGCGGGAATAGTAGTCGTCCTAGTGGTACTTGTCGGACTAGCCTACTCTCGGATAAGCAAGTAGCGAGTCTCCAAGCATCGGGCCAAGCGTGCCGCTTCGACGGCGTCGTAGAGGCTCTCCCTAGCACCGGTTACAAGCCAGCTAATAGGCTCTAGGCTGAGGAGTTTCGCAGCACGGGATGCTACGGCGCCCAATGTCTCCACGTGAACCCAGCCCATTACCACAACGCCTGGCCCATACCTCCTGTATGCCTCGGCAACCCTCCACGCCGCAATAGAGTCCTTGTAAGACTGGGCCAGCACTAGCCTCTCAACGGGTATTCTCGCCATCGGCCCTTCCCTAGGGAAAAGGGCCCTGAGAACGCACTCGTACTCGCTAGGATAGTCGCGGGGATCTGGGGCCCCGCTGGGGAGGCCTGGTAGGGCTCCGGTTAGGGTTACTCTTCTAGCCTTATCTCTTGGAGGCATGACCCCTATGATGCGGGACCCGCACCTCCTCGCGGTTTCGAGGAGGGGCCTGTAAACTTCTAGGTTGAAGCCCTCCGGCCCCTTGGCGTACTCCGCTACCAGGTTGCCCCAGGACCTCTCCCCGGCCAGCCATTCGTCGAGTATTCCTTGTTGCTCGTAGTTGAAGTATTCTACTCCGAGGAAGCCGAGCTTCCCCCTCCTGCATGCCTCACCTACTAGGCCTGTATACGCTTCTACTAGCCAGGGCCTCTCATGCACCTCTCCTAGGAATACGAGGCTTGCCGTGTGCTCGCTTAGCACCCTGAGGGGCGCCTGGTCTAGGAATGGCATCCTGAGGAGTCTAGGCAATACGTCCCCCCACTACTATCGTTGCCGGGCCGGGTAGATTAATTGATGTAGGAGGAGTACTTTGACTCGGTAGGAGTATGCGGGTGAGGACTCTTCGGGGAGCCTAGTAGTAGGGACTGGATGCTGGCCTCGCTGCTATTAGCAGGGGCTGGCATGATCCTTAAGCTGGCGGGCGGAGTACTCTATGGTAGCCGTAGTGTTTTAGTGGACGGTGCCACGTGTATTGGTAACATAGCCTCAGGCCTACTCCTCTACTACTCCCTACGCAGGGCTTCCCTGCCGCCCGACGAGGACCACCCCTATGGTCATGACAGGCTCATCTACGCGGGCGTGCTGGGAGTACTCATAGTGTACTCTCTAATCGCGGGGGCGAGCACGGCAATACTCTACTACAGCCTAAACGGGTACAAGGTAGAGGCGGGTGCCCCAGTCTTCGCACTAGCAGGCACCGTTGCCTACGGCCTAGCAATACTAGCCTCTAGAAGGGTTGGCTATGCTGGGAGCGTTTTCTCAGGCTTCACCCTCAGCGAGGTAATCGAAGGCCTGGTCACCAGCCTCTCCAGCTACCTGGGATATGAAATAGGCTACTACTACGACCTCGCAGGCGGCCTTATCATACTTGGATACCTCTACTACGAGCTCTACCATGAGGCGAAGAGGCTGACCATACTCATAAGCGACGCCGTCGACCCAGGAATGACGAGGAGGATTCGGAGGCTCCTCGAGGAGAGGGGGCTCCACGTTGAAAAGCTCAGGCTACGCCTCGTCACCCCCGGGAAGTACCATGGCGACGCCGTGGTCCGGGCAAGGATGCCCTATGAGGTGGCTGACCTCCTCGCGGATGAGGTTGTAGAGGAGGCTAGGAGGATGGGCGTGGACCTCGTGGTACACGTTGACGTTGAACCTCCTAGGCGTGGACCTCGATAATATCCCCGTCCTCCAAGACATGGTCGGCTCCAACCCTCTGACCAGGATACTTAGCACTAGGCCCCCAGACCTTCGCATACCGGAACCTCCTAGCCAGGTCCTTATGAATCCTTCTGGCAGCGTCGAGAACCGTTGAACCCTTCTCTA
>JALVJB010000112.1 GCA_027034115.1 Acidilobaceae archaeon
TAGCCGAGGAGCTGGGCCGTAGCGAGACAACCATTAGGAACCACCTGCAGGGTAAGACAAAGGCTGGCCAACTGGTAAAGGAGACCTACGAGATGCTGAAGAGGGGGAAGCTCAGGATAGCGATACCGCTCCCTGCTAGCACGGTGGAAGAGTATGAGAAGTTGAAGGAGAAAGTCAGCGAGCTCGAGGAGGAGAACAAGAAGCTCAAAGAGAAGCTAGAGACCGTTAAGAAGACTCTCCAAGACCTACTGGAAAGCCTGTAAACACGATAAAACCCCCTTTCTATCCCACCTTATAGTCCAGGGGTCCTGCTAGTGGCCAGTATAGAAGAGTTCACACAGGCTAAGAAGGCGAAAGGCCAGGTAATCTACAAGCCGATACACACGCTCTACGCCAGGCCGAGTTCGGAGTGCGAGTTCTTCCGGGTAGTCGAGGAAGGGGGCTCCTACATGGCAATGTGCATGGTTCTGGGGAGGTACCTCACGAGAGACGAGGTTGTTAAGTGCGAGAACTACTGGAAGACTTGCCCCTACCGTAAAATAGGCAAGAGGATGATGGAGGAGTCTAACCCCTAACCCTCCTAACTGATACGCCGAGCTCTCTAGCCTTGCCCAGAACCTCCTCGCTAATCTTAGGGCCAGCCCCGTACAAGGCTAGCACGGGCGTGAACCCCTCTTCCTTCGCCTTGCCCGCTAGGCCCTCGACGACCTCGACGGGAACCTTCCCCGACTTGGAGTAGACTAGTACAGCTAGTTTCTCCCCTTTCCTAACAGCTGTGAAGTGGTAGGGCGCCTCCTCACTAGTGGTCACGACGTCAACCCTGTAGCCAGCTGTAACGTAGCGGCCGGCGACCTTGCCTACCACGCCGTACTTCTGGGCTAGCTTCTTAGCCTCGAAAGCCTCCCTGGCGGTTGTCATCTCGATCCCCTCTAGGCTGGGCCTGGTGGAGCGAATAAATGGGTTAACCTGGGACTATGTGGGTGCCCGCCTCCATCTTGTAGACCCTGTAGGCTTCTCCTAAGCTACCGATAGATGCTACTCCCCCGGTGGCCTCTACGAACTCTATGGAGGCCTGTACCTTAGGCCCCATGCTCCCCGGGGGAAAGTGGCCCTCCGCGTAGTATTTCTTAATCTCGTCGAGCATGACCCTGCCTAGCCACTTCTCCCCGGGTTTCCCATAGTTTAGGGCGACTCCGGGGACGTCTGTGAGTATGATGAGCCTGGAAGCCCCCACTTCTATGCCCAGCCTCGCCGAGGCGAGGTCCTTGTCTATAACAGCCTCCACGGGTTCTAGGTTCTCGTCGACCGGTATACCGCCTCCTCCGACAGCCACGACTATGGCCCCGGAGTCTACGAGGCTCTTCACTACTTCGGCTTCGAGGACCTTCAGGGGCTTAGGGCTAGGCACTACTCTACGGTAGCCTCCTCGGGGGTCTGGCTTCATAACCCACCCTCGCTCTCTCGTAAGTTTCTCGGCCTCTTCCCTCGTGTAATAGGAGCCGATGAACTTGGTAGGGTTCTGGAAGGCTGGGTCCCGCCGTGAAACCATAACCCTTGTAACGACCGCTGCTATTCTAGGTTTGTTGCTCCCGCTCAATACTCTGTCTAGGGAGTGTGTTATGAGGTAGCCGAGCCATCCCTGAGTCATAGCCACGGCTATGTCTAGTGTTTGCCTAGGCTTGCCGGGTGGAAGGTTTTCGAAAGCCTCAACGAGGTAGCCTACCTGGGGGCCGTTGCCGTGCGTGATGATGACTCTTGGGTTCTCCTCGATTATCTCTACTAATTGGAGAGCGGCCTTCTCAACTGTTCTCCACTGTTCCTCGGGGGTCCCTCGAGCTCCTTTGGGTAGGATGGCGTTACCTCCTAGGGCTATTATTGTGAGGTTGTTGCTCAAAGCGTTGGTCACCGCGTCATGACGAACTTGAGCCTGTCCTTACTCTTCTCTAGGAACTCGTTTACTAGCTCTTCTAGGGTTGGTCCCTCGATTATCTTTATACGGTAGTGGACTTGTACTATGGGCTTGTTTACTTTGACTATCCTTTCGAGGCTTATCGGCGTGCCCGATACTATGACGTCGGCTGGCACGGCGTTGAGGGTTTCCTCGAGGTCCCTTATCTGTTCTGGCGAGTAACCGGTGCTCGGGACTACGGGGCCCATGTGCTTGTACTCCCTGTACATTTCGGCGATTATGCCTTTCGCGTATGGCTTGGGGTCAACGATCTCTGCTCCATACTTCTTAGCGGCGACGTATCCGGCTCCGTAGGGGCTCCCCCCGTGGGTTACTGTGGGCGAGTCTTCTACGACTACTACTTTCTTGCCCCTGATAGCGTCGGGGTTATCTACTACTACTTCGCTTACTGCTACGGAGATTTTGGCTCTAGGGTTGACTTCCCTCACATTCTTCTTAATCGTTTCGACGGCTTCCTTGCTGGCTTGGTCGGCCTTGTTTATGATTACAGCGTCTGCCATTCTAACATTGACCTCGCCCGGGAAGCTTGAGACCTCGTGGCCCGGCCTCATGGCGTCGGCTACGACTATCATGTAGTCGGGCTTGTAGAAGGGCCAGTCGTTGTTTCCGCCATCCCATAGTATAATGTCGGCCTCCTTCTCGGCCTCCTCCAGTATCCTGCCGTAATCGACGCCAGCGTACACTACTACTCCATTATTTATGTAGTGCTCGTACTCCTCCCTCTCCTCAATGGTAACCTTATACTTGTCCAGGTCCTCGAGAGTCTCAAACCTTTGAACAGCCATCTCGGCCAGGTTGCCATAAGCCATCGGGTGCCTAACGGGGACGACCCTGTAGCCCTTCTCACGCAGAATCCTCACGACCTCGCGGGATACACTGCTCTTACCAGCGCCAGTCCTAACAGCGGTTACCGCTATGACAGGCTTGGCTGAGAGTAGCATCGTATCGTTAGGGCCTAGTATCATGAAGCTAGCACCGGCCCCTAGAGCAGCGGACATTTTCCTACCGACAATATCGTAGAGGAGGTCGCTGTAGGCTAGTACTACGAGGTCAACATTGTTCTCCTTAACAATCCTCTCCAACTCCTCCTCGGGAACTATGGGTATGCCGGAGGGGTAGAGGGGGCCGGCCAGTTCTGGCGGGTAACGACGGCCCTCAATGCCTGGGATCTGAGTGGAGGTGAAAGCTACAACCTCATAGTCGGGGTTGTCCCGGAAGACAACGTTGAAATTGTGAAAGTCCCTGCCGCCAGCTCCCATTATCACGACTCTCTTAGGCTTCGCCATCACAGCGTCACCACTTACCACAGCATGGTGCCATCGTGGATTATAGTATTTGGCGTGGGCTTGCCCGGTGGGTTAACTGTTAATTTCCTCGGTCCCCAGCCCCCCATGTGGAGAGGGGCTGAGTATTGGCTAAGGCTGGCGGCGGTAGGAAGAAGCACGGCGGAGAGATAGGTGGTCTAACCCAGAAGGCCTCAATAATCATGACTAAGTACTCGACCCCGATAACAATAGTGCTACTCCTCATAGTAACAGCGATCGGCGCGTACCTGAGAGCGCTCCCCGCTATGAAGTATGGGTTAGAGCTGGACGCAAACGACCCCTGGATCGCCTACTGGGAGGCCCAGTACTTCCACACGCACGGGCTCTTCAACTTCTCCGGGCTGGAGAGGGTAAGGGAGTTCTGGTGGCCCGTTGGCAGGAACTTCCTCCACACGGACTATCTGGGGGTAGCATGGCTAGCCGCCGCCACCTACAAGATCGGGGCAGCCTTCGGCCTAAGCCTTAAGGGCTGGATAGCCCTGTTCCCCGTATTCGCCGGGACACTAGCCATTGTATTCCTCTTTATACTAGTATATGTAGCGACAGGATCCAAGCTGGGAGGCCTAGTAACAGCCACGCTATTCGCACTCTCCCCGGGAGCAATCTCTAGGACGAGCGCTGGCTTCGTGGAGAAGACCGGTATCGCCGTGCCGGTACTAGC
>JALVJB010000113.1 GCA_027034115.1 Acidilobaceae archaeon
GCTCAGTCAGCGTTTAGCGGAGTGGGCTTTACCACTAGCGAGAGCGAGTACGTCGTGAACCACCCGGTTAGGAGGCGCATCGTAAGGATACTAATGCTCCTGGGAAGCGCGGGAATCACTGGCGCAGTCGCATCACTCATACTAACCTTCATCGACGTTGACCGTGCTGGGGCGGCGCTAAGGCTGGGGATTTTGGGCGTTGGACTCGTGCTCCTCTACATATTCGCTACAAGTAAGTCTATCGACGCAGTCGTCGGGAAGTTCATCGAGTGGTCCCTCGACAAGTTCACCTCCATCCGCGTGGTAGACTACGAGTCACTCCTAGGCATCGCCAGGGGCTACATGATCTCCACAATCAAGATACACGAGGACAGCTGGCTAGCCGGTAAAACCCTCCGAGAAGCCAGGCTCAGGGAAGAGGGGATAATAGTCCTAGGCATCTACAGGACCGTTGAAGGAAAGGTGGTCTACATAGGCGCTCCAACCCCAGACACCAAAATACTCCCAGGAGACGAGATAGTAGTATACGGGCCAGAAGAAGCCATAGAAAACCTGTCGAAGAGAACGAAAGGCCCGCAGGGCGACAGGGACCACGAGCTCATGGTCCAGCTACAGGAGCATAGACGGGAGGCGGATGAGAAGCTAGCAAAGCTAAGCGAGGCAGACATTTCAGGGAGAAACCAGTCCCACATCAACTAGCGTTCGCTTTGCGATCTCTGCGTATTCCCTGTCGTGGGGGTCCCTCAGGGAGAGTTGCAGTTTCCCCTCCTTGTATCGGACCAGACCCGCGTGGAGGAGGAAGCCGAGGACAACACGGTAATCCTCCATGCTCCAGCAGGAGGCACCGTCCCCATAGACCGTAGCGGCCAGGGCTTCCAGCTCACCCGGGCTCGCAGGAGCAATCGATAACCTGCCGAGGATAAGGGTATATGGGTTACAAGCGCATACTCCTAGGTCGCATGCCAGTCCCGGTCACCTCCATAGTATTAACATGCGAGTATAATTAGACGGGGGACTCTCCACTGGAAGTATTGTGCCATGTTGAGGATAGGGCGTGGAAGCGTCGCTGATACTGAGGTATTACTCTTAGCTCACATTACTTTTAAATGCTTGAGACTAGTATTATGATAAAGATAGAGGTTAAGGAGACAATAAACCCGGGGGCCTGGGGTATTGACCGCTAAGTCAACAAAGATAGTGAAGGACGTCATCCACCAATTCGTTAAGCTACCCGGGGACTTCGTCGAAACAGCAGTAGACACGCCACTATTCCAAAGGCTTAGAGATATCAAGCAATTAGGCTTCGTATACCTCGTCTACCCCGGGGCGACTCATACCAGGTTCGAGCACTCCCTGGGCGTAGCCCACGTAATGGCTACAGCCCTGGAATCCATCCAGAAAAACACTAGAGAACACGTACTCCCCGTACTCGGATACGAGAACGGAGAGTGCAAGCCGCCCAGCAACAACGGCAACCCGGACAAAATGCTCGTGCATAAACTCTGCTTATTCACCTCGAAAATCCTAGAAGAACTAGAAAACCTTGAAGGCGCCGCAGTCACAGCCGCGTTATACCATGATATCGGGCACATCGCCATGAGCCACTCAGGAGAGCAGGGGTTAACAGATTTACTACTCTACTTCACACCGGACCCCGGGATTACGAAGAGCACCTTTATGGCTAAGAATACCCGCCACGAGAAGCTCGGCATAATGATGCTTGAGGCAGCTGGCAAAGTCGGGATGCTCGATATATCGTATAAGGGTAAGAGAATAAACCTCGAGGACGTAGTAGATATACTCAAAGACGCCTACGATAATAGGAACGGTGGATGCAACTCCGTGAAATTCGCGGGCTACACTGACAAGGGAACCCTCGACAGATTTCTTGAAAACGTGAAGGGATTCAAGGTAAAGATCGGTGACAATGAAGTACCCGAAGGAACAGCTACTAGGGCCATAGCCAAATGCCTGATAGCACAGCTACTAAGCAGCCCTATCGATGTGGATAGAGCCGACTATACTCTACGCGATAGCCTACACTCCGGCAGTAGGAGCGGGGTATGGGATATCAATAGGTACTATTCTGTCCTCCTAATTGTACCGAGGATAACAGCTTCCCTGAGCGAGAGGGAGTATAAGGTACAGTTCCAGGTAGGTATACTGGACAAGGGCGTCTCTGTTATCGAAAGCATGCTGCTCTCCAGGGTGTACATGTATAGCGACGTATACCTACATGATATTGGTATGATCTACTCGGCGATAGCCGCACGCCTGCTAGCCCTCCTTAATGTGGCCTCACGCTACATAGCCCACTACGCAGGAATGGGTGACAAGGATGCCGAGAGGCTAGCGGAAAAATACGATGTTCTAAAGGCGCTAGTAGACCTAGACTATGTAGAGGTACTCTCCGGCAACGCAGTGCCAGCGTCAAAGACCCGAGAGCTTATGCTCCGAGTATTCACAACACTAACCGACTCTCCAGTAATGGACCTCGCCAGGAGGATCGCTGCCGGGCGTGCACTGGATCTGCTAAGCTACCTTTCCAGCTTCCCACAGAATAGCGAGAGTAAAGCCGACCTCGAACGCAGAAAATGGCTCAGGAAGGCTTGCGCCAGCATGGTGCTAGCCTCTAGGGCCCTCATATTCCGAAGACACTGGAAGGCATTGATCCTCAGCGATGAGAGAGCGACTAGGATAATCGAAAGCTTCAAGAAACTCCCCGGAGAGCTGGGCGGGCCGGAGGCGAGCCTGCTCGGAAGCACTCTAGATCCTCTCATAATTGTTCACTGGGGCAACTATGTCCCCTACAAGGGAGAGGGTAAGAGCAAGGTCTACGTCTTCAGGAGGAGGAACCCTCTACGGCCGGAGGAGCTCGAGCGGTGCAAGGATGCTAAAGTGATTAACAAGCTAGTTGGAGTTAGTTATTCTAAGATCTTGCTATCCGTCCCCAATATTCCCGGCAAGGCGATAGAGAATGGTGATGTCCACTTGCACGGATGGTATTGGAGGGGCGGCAAGCTTTCCAGGGAAGACTTGGAAGCCGCCTCGAACTGGTGCTCCCTAAGCTATGATCAGCTCGTAGAATTACTCGGGGACGCTGAGTATCGGGCTGTGAATGTAGCCACTAGCCTTGTTGAGAGCCTCTAATGCCTCGCCAGGTAGGCTGAAACGGCAATTCCAGCTATGATTACTACTAGTCCCGCGGCTATGTAGGCATTGTTCCTGGTCTTCGCCTGGGCTCCTGCTCCACTATTATTGGAGCCTTGGGAAGATATGGGTGTTCCGAGGCTATTGCCTGGGTGCTCTGGCTCGAAGGCGTGTAGTATTACGTCGTCAGGCTTTATTTCATAAAGACCATTAGTGTAGACTGTTATCCACTCGGGGCCCTCCTTATCAGCCTTCTTCACCAGGTATTCTATTACTTGCTTACTCGTAATCTCGCCCTGGAGTATCGCCCTCAGCTTGCCATTCTCGAGTATTCCTGTTAGGGGGAAGGCTGCCTGTGTTGGAACCTTGAACTTACTGTTTAACTCGTCTACCACCATGGTGAAGTTCTGCTTCCACCTTGGCACGTCTAAGTCCCTGAACTCGAGGCACCGTGCTCCATAGTTCTCTATCACGAATCTCTCCATATTCTGGCAGTGGGGGCACCAGTCCTGGCCGTATATTATGAAGTAGTACTTGCACGTTGTAGCTTGCATTGACGCCCGAGCTACTAATGCTGGAGTAATCATTAATCCTATTAATGCTATAATTACTAATGCTACTCCTAGCTTACCCATCCCTGTACCCCTTGTAGATCCTGGGTCGCAGTCTCCCCCGGGTAACCGTTAAGGAGGCATTCCCTAGTTAAATACGCAAGTAGAATTCCCCCTGCA
>JALVJB010000114.1 GCA_027034115.1 Acidilobaceae archaeon
GGGGTCTCTCGAGGGGATCTTGTCGAACCAGTAATCTACACACGGGGTGTCCTGTGGCTCCTCGAAGTCCGGATTAAGTGTCCAGAAGTATTCTCCGCACCGCTTGCCTTTCTTCCTAGTGAATCCTTTTTCTCTGAAGAAGTCCAGCATGTACTCCTTCTCGTCGGCTAGCACCATGCCTGGTACTCCCAGGCCTAGTGGAAAGAGCTGGTGGCTTAAGAAGTTGCTAGGAGAGGGTCGAGGCCCCTAGAAGCCGAAGAGGCCTCCAAGGCCTTCCGAGAGGTCGACTTCTTGTTCTTCCTCTTTCTCCTCCTCTTCCTCCTTCTTCTCCTCCTCGGCCTCGGCCTGTGCTGGAGCAGCGGCCGGGGCAGCGGCTACCGCTGCTACGGGGGCTGCTACTGCTGACTTGAGTACTTCCTCGAGGTCGATCTCGCTTAGGCTTGCTACTAGCATCTTTATCTTGGCCTCGTCCACCTGGAGGCCTAGGGCTTCGATGACCTTCTTGAGGTTCTCCTCGTTTACCTCCTGGCCTGCGTAGTAGAGTGCTAGGGCCGCGTGGATGTACGCCTTGCCTTCCTGAGCCATTCACTCATCACCCCAGGTATCCGGGAGAGGGGCTGTGTTGTGGAGGATAAAAAGACTGTGGGCCTAGAAGCCGAAGAGGCCTCCTAAGCCCTCGGAGAGGTCGACTTCCTTCTCCTCTTCTTCCTCTTCCTTTTCCTCTTCCTTCTTCTCCTCCTCGGCCGGCTTCTCCTCCTGGACTGGCTGGACTACCGGTACCTCTTCTATTCCCAGCTCCTTCGCCTTGTCTCCCAGGGCTGCGATCACTGCTAGGGCTTCTCCAGCGGCTCTTCCTATCACGTATTCGGCGACGTCTGGGGTTAGGAAGCCTGTCTCGCCTGCTATGGCCCGTATGGCTGCCTCTGCCTTTGCTAGGACCATTTCTACCGCTTCGGGTACTGGCAGGTATACTATCTCGGCTGCTAGTCCTAGGGCTTCCCTCACCGCTTCTAGCACGTCGTTCTTGAACTGTTCTAGGTCGACTATTAGCTCTTCCCTCGGTATGAACACGCCGTTATCGTAGGCTGCCTTTAGCTTGAGGCCCACTTCGAACGGCTGGATTCCCAGCTGTTGTAGCAGGCCTGCCAGGTCGGTGCTTATGACGTCTCCCGGCTTCGCTACAACGGTGTCCTTCTTGACATACACTGTGCCCTTCCTTATCTCGTAGGGGATCCTTAGCTTCCCGAACACGCTGAGCATCGGTCCAGGCGTTATTCCCGTGTCTCCTTCGGGGATGACGATCTCCCTATCGGTTACCTGGCCGGGCTTCGCTGGCACTGGGACTTTCTCGCTCTCTATGAGCCTGGCCATCTTGAAGGGGTTCATGTCGGTGAAGAGCAGCATTGTGCTACCTGTGAGGTATTTCTCCAACTCCTCCTTGTTGATGCCTGCTCTCTCCGCGGCCCTTAGTATGAGGTTCTTCTTGGCGACTTTGAAGACTATCTGCTTCCTGAACTTCTTCCGGATTAGTTGGAGCTGCTTGGTCGGCATTCCGGTTAGGTCTGCAATGCCTACGACTGGGTATTTCCTGAATAGTTCTTCTAGCTCTGCTACTACCCTCTTCTTCCACTCGGGTATTTCCCTTCTCTTCCTCTCGTGGATAGCCTTCATACTCATAGCCGCCACCCCCTTAGAGCGTGACCTGGACAGGCGGGCCCATTGTCTTCTTCACGTAGATCTTGGCGATCTTGTTGGCTCCCAGCTTGTTCTCCACCGCGCTAACCACTGCTTTGATGTTCTCGGCTATGTCCTCTGGAGCCATGTCCTCAGTGCCGACCCTAGCCATGACCTGGGGCTGGTTCCTGGTTCTAACCCATACCGCCTTCTTGAACTTCTCGGCTAGCGCGGCTATGTCGGCGTTCGGCGGTATGGGTGTGGGGGCCTTGCCTCTGGGGCCTAGGGCGGGGCCGAGTATTCCTCCGGCGAGCCCCATTAGCGGTGCCATTACTAGGACCCAGTCACACTTCTTCGCTAGTTTCTTAACAGCCTTCTTGTTGCCACGGAGCTTTTGTAGCTCGTCCCTGTTGAGGACTGTTAGGCCTAGCTCCCTGGCCTTGACCTCCATGTCGCCCTGGGCTACCACGCATATTGTCGGCTCCTTGTTTGGCTTCTTTGGCAGGTATACGATCTCTCTTATCCTGCCTTCGGGGCTGCGTAGGTCTACGTCCTTTAGGACCACTATGACGTCGACGCTCTGCTTAAAGTTCCTAGGCTTGCCTAGCTCGAGGGCCCTCCGGACAGCCTCTACTAGCCTACCATCAACAGACAATCCCGGTTACACCTCTGCATTCGGGCCCCTCTGGGGGACCCTCCTCCCCGGGTCTCGGGGAGTCGATTCTAGGAGGAGCTCTAGTGAGGGTTTAAGAAGGTTAGGCTTCCTCCTCGGCTTCCCATTGCTCCTCGTATTTGGCTAGGAGCGCGTCGTAGAGTCCCTCGTCCACCTCTCTAGTGACCTCTTTGGGATCCTTGCCGTCGACAGTTATGCCGATGCTCCTAGCGGAGCCGAGTATTGTTTTCACCCCTGCCTTCAGGGTCTTGGCTAGTAGCTGCGGCTTCTTTTGGAGCGTTATCTCGATTATCTTCTCCATGGGGAGGTCTCCGATCTTCTGGTGCATGGGGTCTCCCGGGGGCTCCTTTGCTCCCACCGCCTTGAGTAGTAGGGCTGTCGTGGTGGGTATTCCGACCTCTATGCGGTACTTCTTTGTCTTGGTGTCTATGATTATCTTGACTGGTATAGTCATTCCCTCGAACTGCTTCGTCTTCTCGTTTATCTCGTCTACGACCTGCTTGACGTTTAGCCCGAGCTGCGATAGCATGGGGCCGAGTGGCGGCCCAGGCCTCGCCTTACCGCCCTCAACTTGCACAGTGACGATCTTCTCCGCGGGCACGGTCCATCCCACGAGGTGCCTGTGTTTTCAGCATATTTTAACTCTCCGCGCCTAGCGTGTTCGGGTTTAAGACCCTGGGGGTGAGGCTGCCTTGACGAATAAGCTGGCCTCTCTCATAGAGAGGATAATACTTGTCAGGTTCCTAGCCGCCGCCCGCCGCTACTATAGGCTCAGCTACCTTGCGGAGGCGACCGGCATCGACGCGTCACTCCTGTCAAGGTATACGACCGGTCGAATGCTGCCAGGTGATAGGCTAGCAGGCGAGCTGCGCGAGAAGATTCGAAGGGTCGTAGATGTTGGGAGAATTATTCTCGAGGAAGCGGTTGGACCCAACTGGGTGCTTGATCTGAGCTATCCGCTTATGAAGAGGGAGGTGCTGGATCTCGCCTCTATAGAGTTGTATTGGAGGATTAGGGGTTGGAGGGCGGATAAGATACTGGTGCCAGAGACTAGCGGAGTTTCCCTCGCTACTAGGCTAGGGCATTACTTGAATGTTGATGTAGTGATAGCTAGGAAGAGGAAGGTTAACCCCGGCATTAGGTGGATTGAGGAGCATGTGGCTGCCCCTCCCAATATTAGTAGGAGCCTCTACGTTCCCGAATCCTCTATTAGTAGGGGCGAGAGGGTTGTCGTAGTAGATGACTTCATTAGGTCCGGGTATACGCTTGCGTGCGCTCTCCGCCTAGTCGAGAAGGCTGGAGGCGTGCCGGTGGGGGTTGCCTCCCTGGTAGTGTTTGGCGGCGAGTGGAGGAGGCTTGTGGACCTGAGGAGTGTGGAGTCTCTAGCGTGGCTGGAGTCTAGTGCTTCTCTTCGGCGGGCCTGACCTGTTCTAGGGGGACTGTGACTATCATCCTGAAGTCGGATTCTAGGAGTACTAGGTCTACTTCGCC
>JALVJB010000115.1 GCA_027034115.1 Acidilobaceae archaeon
TGGAGAGACCTATAACGGCTACGTGGGGGACGCTTGGATATACACGAAGTACCCTCTAATGGCCGAGTTCATCGCATACTCTCGCGACCGGGGGATAGTAGCATCGTATAACATGCCTCCCACCGGGGAGCACTTCCTGATACCTCCAGTGCCTGGAGTAGTCTACATAAGCCCCGACGCAGGTATGCCGGTGAAAGTCACACTAAATGCGAGCGGGGTCACCCGCTCCTTCATTATTAAGCCGGGCGACTACGCTGTCATACCCAACAATGGCTCCACCATAGAGCTTGAAGCGAATGACAGCATAGCGGTGGTGCTGGGCAACCCAGTGCAGGGCCCGGGAGCATTTTTCACAGAGATACCCCCATTCGACTACACCTACTTCACCTCCTACGTCCCCGTGCCTTTCCCGAAGTTCCTACTCGACGCGAAGACCGGGCCGTACAATGTGACTAGCTACGTCTACATTGTAGGTGCAGACGGGAAAATAGGGGTTCTAAGATACGGTCATCCCGAGTTACTAAGTAATCTGCTCGAGCAAATAGGCTCGAAGGATAACAGGGGTTACGCAATAGTCCTCCTATACCACAGGCTGTCCAACGGCGAGACCGCGCTTGCAGCCGTCCCGGTTTACAAGTTCCACGGGCTGAGCTGGATTCTCACGGGCATAATAAGTGGGAGCGAGTGGCTCACCCTGCAAGAGGTGAGGAATGACACCTACATTAATGGAAGCGTTGACGTCGTGAACGGTGTTCCCACAGCTCTGGACACCTGGCCTGCAGTCTTCATCGACCTCGACAACGACTGGAGCGCCGACCTACTATTCCGGCCGTACCTCAGCCCCATCCGTGACAGCATTTTCACGCTAGGAGTAGTCAATAGCACCTACCCATTCCTCTACTACCAGGTAACCTACTGGGACCTCCGCTACATAAGCTACGACCTCAGGATAAACCTGGGCAGCGGCACGATGAGCGCATCGTACAATGCAATACCAGTCCCCGAATTAATGGTCCAGGACTACAAGAGCGTCGTGGACATACGGTCAGGAAAGTACCCCTTCCTCATCCACAAGTTCTACAAGAATGGAGCCATATCCCCAGGCTTCACGTCAACCTCAACTGTGACTAGCCCCGACGGCAGATACGGGAGCATAGTTTACAAGCACAGCGTCGACTCGAAAATACCCTGCTCCAACATCCACTACTACGCCGCCCTAATCACGGATACATTAAAGCCAGTAACGTGGAACTCTACCACCGGCTGCAAGGTAAAACTCCGCTATACTACCATGAAGCCTAAGAGAGTCTACTACGCAATACCCATACCCTACGTGAACGGCACGGTAATCCTAGATAAAGCCACCGAGATATACCTACACATCAATACGACCGGGAACACTCCGGTAAACCCGCCATTCTACACGGTAGCCCGAGTAAGCATGAAGATAGCCCACACTATAGTGGGAGGCGGAGTTACGGGAGCGACCCTCCAAACCCTGCCAGTAATAAAACCGCCATCAAATACTACAAAAATGTTCAACCTCCTACACCTAACAAGCCCGCCCCCGCCACAGCCAACCCAGCCGCCGACAACTACGACAACCACTCCTCCATACACGACAACCACGAGTAGCGTGCCGCACACGACAACCCCTGGGGTGACTAAGACGACGAGCTACGCTAGAACAAGGCAAACGCCGACAACAAGCACGCAATCATCGCCGAGCCTACCAATACCCGTCAAGACAGGCGATACCTTGGAATACAAGGTAAAGCTCAACGGCAAAGGAACGAAGGGGAAGGCGAGCGGTAGCGGGGTACTCGTTCTAAAAGCTAAAGTCACAGGCGACGAAGTAGTGCTGGACGTTGAGAAGAATAGTGTCGGCAGCCAGTACCTTGGAGCAGTAGTCAACACTGCTTCAGACCTCTTCCTAGCACTGGCCTCTGGCGCTAGCCTCCACTACCAGCTACCAGGCCTAGAGCCAGTCTTCTCCTCGAAGTGCCCGGTGCTCGCACCGCAAATGGATAGCAAGACCCTGAGGGGAACCCTCAACGTGCTCTACTATAAGGTCGACTATACGTGCAAGTACAGCAATGGCGTACTAGTCTACGCGAAGGCCCGAGCCCATGGAAGTGTGTCAGGGCAGAGCTTTGAGGTTAACGTTGAAGCAAGTCTAGCCAGCACTACGATAAAAGGAGTAAAGACTAGCGGAGGCCTCGCGGAAGGTTCAAACATCCTAATCTGGGCCGGTGCAGGGGTGGCAGTAGCCGCGATAGTAGTAGCGGTATTACTGCTAGCTAGGAGGCACTAGTCCTCTCCCAGGCCTCCAACCAGGTCAACTAGTACTTTTTCTAGCCTGGCCGCGAGGCCCTCTACCTCCTTCCTAACACTAGTTATCTCATCTGCAACACTACCTTTCCCCGCAATCCTAGCCGCCTCCTTCAACCTCACTATCGCATAGGCTAGGACCTCATTAGCGTCCATGAGGGCTACGATCTCTCTCGAGTAGCCCTTATCCGCGAGCCTCTCGTAAACGCATTCTGCATGGGCATAGCCCCTACCCGGAATATAGAAGAATCTCTGACCCTCGATTACATCGTCGCCGCAGAGCACGCACTTCCACTTACCCAAGGCCATCCCGGAACACCCCGTCCATTAGGAGAAATGGCTATGCGGGACGTGTTAAAGGATTATCCTATTGGGACTCGCTTATCCCTTCCAAGACTAGTATCAGCCCGTAAAGCTTAACCAGGTCCCCGGCTAGCGAGACGAAGGCAGCATATTTGGACAGTATTATGAAGGGTAGCCCTAACATGTACACGCTTACTCCTACAAGGAAGAACTTGGCCCCATCCGGTGAATCGCAGGCAAAGTCCTTGGCGAGATGATAGCCCACTATGAATTCAACAATGTAGCCTAAAACTATCAGGGCGCCGCCGGCAAGCCAGTCGTATACTCCAACGGCAACACCAGCACCAGCTAGGGCCAGCGCTAGCGGCGAGAGGAACCTCATGTACTTGTAAGACTCCTCAGTATAGTAGATGTACCCGTATAGCGCCGTTAGACCGGAGAGTAGTAGGAGAATCATTATACTAAGGGCTGGCTGTTGGAACGCTGCTTCCACACCGTCTAGCCCTATTACAGCTAATATATAGGCAATAAGTATAGCGGCTATTATGCTCGCCAGGGTCCCTACAATCCCTCCAGTCTTCCTGTCCATTGCTCCAACCCTCCATAACTTATACCTGTTAAGGAGCTAGCAGTTCTTAATTATTGCCTAGAGTAGTTGCAATTCAGCAATGTATCTCCCGAAAGATCCTGCCGAGTTATTCTCGTATCACCACCAGCTTCCTAACTTCATTCCATTATCGCCCTCGCAGGAAGTAGTTTCCAGCAGGATATCTTCGAATGATTCTTTCTTCCCGTGTTCTGTTTTTCATGCTAGGCTTTCCTCTGTTATCCTAATAGTAGGATACGCTTAAGAGTAGTCTGACTCCAAGTCCTTTCGTCTTCCCGTGGACTCTTGGGGAGGGATAGCGAGAGCCTCTATTACTGGATTCTACTCTGGGTCTTCCATCGAGGTAATTATAACCTTAGGAGGTATAACCGGTTCTCTTCCGGCTCCTCATAACTACAATAGCAATGTAAATGATCATAACAGCGAATATGAATAGACTCGCCGCGATAAACGGGACGCCAGCATACCTGGGGCTATGCTGGTAGACGAATCCGGCGATTGGAGGACCGCTGAGCATTCCCAGGCTGGAAGCCATGTTGCTCGCACCGACAACCATGGCACCGCCGATGCGCCCAGCTATCCCCGCGTTCCTAGTTAGTGGTAGGCTAGACCTGGCACCCCCGGCGGCCAACACGTACCCTGTAGAGAGGATGAGTACGCTTCCCAGGGGATCTCCCACGAGGAGGCCTCCAATCCCAGTAATAGCCAGCACTACTAGGAGGAGGCGGGGTATACCGTACTTGTCGCTCAGGGGGCCTACGGTTAGGCTGAGAAGTACGCTGAAGACGCCCGCTATTGAGAGTACATCTCCCAGCGAGGCTTTAGTCAAGCCGAAGACCTCGTGGCTATAGATGTAGAAGTACTCGCGGAGCACGCCATTAAGAATACCGATGGCGAATGCCGAAACTATAACCCAAAGTATGATCGGGTCTCTAACCCTAGTAAGAGCCCTCTTAAGACGCCTCCTCCCCGAGGTCCCCCAAACAGGCTCAACCGATAATGCAATTACTGGGGAGGAGAGGATGAGGATTGCGCCAGCCAGCTCCAGCATTTCCACATAGGGAATCTTTAGGTGGCCGAAGAGCCAGTTGCCAAGGCTTATCCCAAGGCTAGCCGTAGCATAGTATATTGAGAGCGCGAGGCCACTCCTACCCCTACCCATCTCCGCTACGGCAACCTGAAGGGTGGGCCACGTTATACCACCTAGAACTCCCCAAACAGTGGTCAGAGCTACAACTGTACTAGCCTCACCGAGATTAGGGAGGACTGTGAGGAGGAAGAGGCCTATACCAGCTACACCGAGGCCTATAATGAGCCTCTTCATGCCGGGTGCAAGCTCTCCTATAAAGCCCGAGGCTATGCTTGCTAGAGCCCTTCCCCCCATAAAGCTACTCGTCAAGCTGGCCGTAGCGAATGCTGTAGCCCCTAGATCGTAGCGTAAATGAAACGCGAGAGCAGGCCTAGCTAGGCCAGCCGGAATGCTTGCCATGAATAAGCCAGCGTACAGCGCTACGAGCCTCGACCAGTTGGCCCCGTTACTTTTCAAGCCCTTTCCCATTCCCCACCTAGTTCCCGGCTGATACTCTGGTTTATACTGCTACTCGATATAAATTACTCCGCTATCTACAAAGCCTATTTATAGCGGAGTAATTTAAAATATATTAATATATCATGAATAGGAATATTTATCCCCCATAAATAAATCTTTATAAGTTCTGATTAATAAGTTTGACAGCGGTGTCCATATGAATAAATCTGGATTCCTATCGGCCCTCTTTATCACACTAGTCTTGGTCTCCATGCTTCCAACCATGGCTTTCATAAATGTGGCACGTGGAGCCGAATCCAGCAACAACAACAAGTGGCACCTTATAGTCATGCCCTTCTTTCTACAAAAAGATCTTAGCGGAGAGTATGGCCTCCAAGGAGTCTTCCTATACGCCTATGGCCATATAGAAGCAGTAATAGATCTAAACCATAACGGGCGGCCAGATCCAGGCGAACCAGTAATAAATGAAACCGAGAAAAATAAAGTAATATACTTGTTAATAGGTAAATCTAATAGATACTATGATCCGTATGTAGAGATAAACAAGGACATAGGCCCACTATGGATACTCACAAAAACACCATTACTCGCCTCGGAGCTAGTGAACAAGGATGGGAGATACATAGGAGCATATAACATGCCGCCCCCAGGAACCTCCTTCACGATACCAAACCTACCGGGAACCCTATACATATCTGCAGCCTCTCCCGAGGAGACCCACGTAGTCGTGAACAAGACGGGAGAGGGCGTGTACGACTATACTCTAATCCCCGGTGAGACCCTAGTAATCAATACTAAGGGTAGAGTCGTCCATATAGAAAGCGATAAGCCCGTCGCGATAATGCTAATGGGAGAACCAGTCAATAGAACTGACGTCTACATGACCGAGATCATCCCCAATGATCGCCTAGCCATGAGTATTGATGCGCCCCTAGCCATCCCAAGCAGTCCATACATCGAAAGAGCCGGCATGAAGCCCTTCAACACCTACAGCATAGTAGTCCTACAGAACGGGAGCGTCGTATGGATTAACAATACTGCCAGTGGGAATATTGGATATAGCTTCGACCCCGAAAATGCTCTTATGCTTTCCAGTAAAGATAACAGAGCAGTGCAGTATGCCCTAATGGTTTCAAAGTATGGGGGAATAGCAGTAACACCAGTATACAATTTCGGCTTCTGGCGTGAGTACTTTGGAGCACCCGCATTGACGTGGTTCTTTTCATACGGCATTACTAAATCCACGGTTGTAAGCGCGGTTGAACTCGTCCCGTCTGGCGTGCTCTATTCTCCAGAGGAAGATTACTATATAATACGCCTAACTAGTAGACGCCACGTAAATTATGGGCCCGTAAACGCTGATATTGAGTTCGTGCCATACTCGCATCGTTGGAATTCCCACCCCTTTATACTGCACCCCAATCTCTCCAAAAAGTACTGGGTTGTGAGGGGCTTCTACCCTACCAGTGTCGCTCCCGTATTCATATACGCATATTCGGCGATGGATAGCATCATCCTAAGGACTGGTGGTATACCCATACCCCCTTCAGAGATGCCTGCTGTAATACATGACGTGATTTATACAAACAACAGCTATATTATGGGGATCTCTTCGGTGGGCTCCTTCAGCTACTGGCCGGTCCTCTATATTAAATCA
Organism: Acidilobaceae archaeon; assembly: GCA_027034115.1. Taxonomy (GTDB): domain Archaea; phylum Thermoproteota; class Thermoprotei_A; order Sulfolobales; family Acidilobaceae; genus Thermodiscus. The sequence continues at coordinate 6,448 of JALVJB010000115.1, forward strand.
AACTATGATTCCTTCAATTACACATTTCGGGCTTGGGAAGGACGGATAGAGTGTAATAAGCTCCCCGAAGGAATCGCAGCCATACTTGACGAGAAGTTCCACTCAGTTTCATTCCTCTATACCTCCAAATTAAATAATTGTAAAATAGAAGTCAAAACATCCGTTAAACCTTACCACAACTTCTCTTTCTACAATTTTGTAATGTTTAAGAAGGGTGATAAAGCCAAAGCCCCCGTCCTCTGGCAAGTCCTTATTTTACCCAAGAACATTAAAACAAGCATCATTAACAAGACAATTAACATACCTGTTAAGGAAGAAACAGAAGCTATATTGGAGCCCCCAGCCACACCACAGTACCAGCTCGTAGAGGCATACATCACGAGGCCTCCGCTCCTCCCCGTCACTAACCTTACCGTCTTACTCGACAACTTCGGCATAAACCTATCAAAGATAACACAGCCGACGCCAACACCGACCCCATCTCCAACAACAATCACGCCTCCAGGAACATCGACCCCATCAACCACAACCAGCCCTGGAAGCGGTGGGATCACAGGCTCGGAGACAACTCCGACAGCAACAACGAAGAGGACAACAGAGACAACTACGTCGGGGGCACTCCCAGTAAGGAGTGGTGACAAGCTCACCTACAAGGTCAAAGTAGATGCCAAAGGTGGCGGGGAGAAGATCAAGGACGAGGGTAAAGTCACGCTAGTAGCTCATGTTAAAGGGGGCAGGATATACTTTAAGGTGGTTGAGAACACCTTGAGCAGTAACGCTTCCGGTATAGCTATTGTCGGCTTTATGGTATCCGAGCTCTTCTACTACATAGGAGCACCAGTACCCCTTCAAAACTTGAGCACGAACCTGGGTATTCATTATGGGAAGTGTCCTATCATCTCTCCAACTCGGGGCGATAAGGAGGTTAGAGGCGAGACACCTATTTCTGAGGCCTTAATGAACGCCAAGGCCAAGTACGTATGCAAGTACAGTAAGGGTGTGCTCGTCTACTCGAAAGCTGATATCCAGGGCGAATACGAGGGAAAAGAATTTACAATCAATCTTGAAGCATCCCTGGTCAACACGACGATTCCAGGAGTAAAACCCTATGGTGCCGAAAGGGGTGGAGCAATTAGTAGCATAGCATTAGTTGGAGCAGGGATAGTGGCTTTAGCAGCCGTGATAGCAGTTCTACTGTTGAAGAGGCGCTAGCTTAAAATCCCAGCTACCATATAACTTTAATATAGTTATTTTAAATTTTTAAATAAGTATATGAGTTCTCGATAAGACTTAGGATTGATGGGGATATATCGCTCTAGAGGGTCCTCAAGGCCAATAATATATAGCTCCTCGATATAAAGAACCAGCAGGGCACAGTAGCAGTGGCGAAAGACTCCTCGCTGAAGCAACTGGCGAGGCTGATTGGCTACGTTAGAGGAAGAACACTGGAATTCACTCTCTCAATACTACTCGTAGTTCTCGTCGCTTATACAAGCGGTTTAATCCCTCTCCTCACCCGAGACGCCATAGATAGAGGCCTGTCTCAGGCCAACCTACACCTTGCCCTCTACTATGGTGGCCTGATAATTCTAGTAGCAGTCCTTAACGGGCTCTTCAGCTTCGCTGGCAGAATACTCCTGGTCCGGGCCTCGCAACACGCAGTGTACCGCCTCCGGGTTGAGGCATTCGACTCGATACTTCGCCAGGGCCTCGAGTTCTTTGATAAAACGCTGACTGGCCAGCTGATAAGTAGGATCACTAATGATGCCGAGAGGATAACCGGGTTCCTCTCATTCAGGTTGCGAATGCTCGTATACTCCAGCTTCTTGATAGCAGTCTCACTCTACTATATGGCTCGGATGAGCAGGCTCCTCGCAGCCATCGCAGCTCTAACCATACTGGCTGCGGTCTTACTAAACTACACCTATGCTAAGAGGATACGCCCAATCTACGATAAGATAAGGCACCAAACGGGAGTCTTAGCTTCGATAGCATCTGGAACACTAGCAGGCATCCGCACAGTTAAGGCCCTAACTGCCGAGGACTACGCCTACCAGGGCTTCGAACGGGAGAACTCCAAGCTCTTCAGCTTGAGCGTTAGTGCTTCTAGGATTAGCGCCTTCTACGGCAACAGCCCATTCCTCGTGATAGGCCTAGCTATGAGCGCAATGCTATACTATGGCGGCACGGCGATACTCCAGGGAACACTCACCGTCGGAGAACTAGTCGCCTTCCTAACCTACATGCTAACCCTAATGTGGCCTCTCCGCGCCCTCGGCTTCATACTAGGAGACATCCAGCGGAGCCTAGCCGCTGCCACGAGGCTCTTCGAGATCATAGACACCGCTCCTCCCCCCGCTGATGGAGAAGTTGAGTTGGAGGATGCCGAGGGTGAGGTCAAGGTCCGCGACGTATGGTTCACCTACGAGACCGGTAAAACAGCGCTACGCGGAGTGGACCTGCACGTCAGGCCGGGAGAGAAAGTAGTCATTATCGGGCCTCCAGGGTCTGGAAAGAGCACTCTACTCAAGATCATAGCCGGGCTTTACAAGCCGGATAAGGGACAAGTATTAATTGACGGCGTACCTGTTGAGAGGATAAAGAAGAGTAGTCTCAGAAAGATACTTGCGTACGTGTCCCAGGAGCCGTTTATATTCAACAGGAGTATCAGGGATAACATCGCCTTATGGGACCCGAGTGTAAGCGAGGAGGATATAGTAAAGGCTGCCAAGATAGCGAAGATCCACGACACTATCGCTAGACTTCCACAAGGTTATGATACAATAGTTGGCGAGAGGGGGATTACCCTCTCCGGCGGACAGCGGCAGAGGATTGCGATCGCGAGAGCCCTAGCTAGGAAGCCTAAGATACTTCTCCTCGACGACCCGGTGTCTAACCTTGACGCTGAGACCGAGGAGGCTCTAGTCCGAGACCTCAGAGACGCCTTGAGAGGGAGGACAGCGATCATCGTTTCCCAGAGGCCTTCACTTGCCAGGATTGCTGATAGAATTGTGTACCTCGTCGATGGTAGGGTAGCATGGGAGGGACCTCCAAGCAGGCAACTGGAGAAGGCTCCAGCAGCTAGGAGCGTTGACAAGGGGAGAAGGAGGAATGGCGACGTGTAGAGAATATTCTACCCTAGCCCTCACGAAGCGGTTCCTATCGGAAGCGCTTGTTCACAAGCACCTCCTCCTATTATCCTCGCTCTCCATTGTCGGAGCCACGCTTGCAACCCTAGCCTCACCCTACATTCTCAAAGTAGCCATAGACCAGTACATTCTAAAGCACAGGTTTGATGGCCTCTGGCTCGTGGCCAGCCTCTACCTTCTAGCCCTAACGGCACAATGGCTCTTCAACACGCTCCAATTCTACTACACACAAGTGTTCGGCCAGCGGGTGCTAAGGGAGCTGAGGACTAGACTGTTCGAGAAAGTCCTCCATGCCCACCTGGACTTTTATAAAGAGAAGAGCACGGGAGACCTTGTATCGAGGATTATAAATGATACGAGCATGGTGAATGAGATACTAGTCACCGGCCTCTTTGGAGGTCTTGCAAACATTCTAACGGTAACCGGGATTGCAGTAGCAATGTTTATTCTCGACGTAAAATTAACCCTCGCAGTGCTAGCCAGCATACCTGTTATGGTCGTGGTTGCTAAGTATTTTGGAGGGCGCATGCGCAGGTCCTACCGAGCGACAAGGGAGAAGATCGCGAGGCTCTCCAGTATAGTTGAGGAGAGCGTTTCGGGGATTGAGACAATACAGTCCTTCGGAGGAGAAAAAGCTGTCCGTTCGGAGTTCTCCGGGGCAGCCATGGATACGGCTAAGGCTTACATGAAGGTTGCGGTATACATGGGCCTATTCTGGCCCCTCATGAGCCTTGCAAGCCTCCTCTCAGTAATCATAGTCCTAACCTATGGGAGCTACCTAGCGCTCCAGGGGGCCACAAGCATAGGAGTAGTTGTAGCCTTCATCCAGTACGCGCAGAGGTTCCGGGGGCCGATTAACAATGTTGTAAGCATGTATGATAGCCTGCAATCCGCCCTAGCAGCTCTTGAGAGGATATACGAGGTCATCGATGATGGTAGAGTGGAAGACTATGAGGGCGAAGAGGTTGGGAGGCTAGGGGGCGAGGTAGACCTCCAAGATGTATGGTTCGAGTACGAGCCAGGGAGGCCAGTCCTCCGGGGCGTTAGCTTCCATGTCGAGAAGGGGTCTAAGGTGGCCCTAGTCGGCGAGACTGGAGCTGGCAAGACAACAATAGCCAGCCTAATCCTCCGCTTCTACGATCCC
>JALVJB010000116.1 GCA_027034115.1 Acidilobaceae archaeon
CTCCACCGAGGATGTAATCGAGGGAGTAACAGCATTCCTAGAGAAGAGGAAGCCCAAGTTCAAGGGCAGGTAACACCCATAAACATTTTTAACCCATATCATTTTTAAAATAAAAGATATATTCCACCATCCTCTACTACACCAACAACGGTGCCAGACAATTGACTCGAAAATATCCTCCAGAGCCAGCAGACCTGAAAAAAGCACTAAAAACACTTCTAGAAGCGGGACAAGAGGGCAAATACGTAATATTCACAGGCAACAAGCTACCAAAATACATCTGGGATAATTTAAACGAGGAAATACGCGCTAGAGGAGGCACATGGCAAACACTCCTAAAAACACTATCCACGCACTACAAGATAGTAGAAGACTGGCTCCAAGACAAGATAAGCTGGGAAGAAATGATAGACACAATACTAGAAAACATCCAAAACACACGCAAAGCAGAGACACGGGAAACTAAGACGAGGAAACACTCAATACTAGACTTCCTAAAGTAAAGAGCTTAAACCCCCAACCCAGGATAGTTACTATCACAGGGGCCGAGTAGCCGGGTCGTCTAGCGGCCAAGGATGCGGGGCTTTGGATAGCGGCCCCTCACCCCCTACCCCCGCTATCGTAGTTAGGAGTTCAATGTTAATTAATACTCATAATTAATAGTATGAGAATAAATTTTAAAAGCAGAGACGTAAATACTTAAGAGTCACGTAATCTGCTACCTAAAACGGGGGTAGGGGGAGGGGCCGCTAGAAGAGCCCCCGTGACCGGGGTTCGAATCCCCGCCCGGGTACCATATCATAGATCTTCTTAAAATTACAGTACCTCGACCTCTACGCCTATCTCACGAAGCCACTGGATTATTCTATTCCGTATGCTTGCCTTTGCGGCCTTCTTCTGGACGAAGGCTTTCCTTGGAGGTAAGGGCCAGGTTTTACTGACCGCTTGGCTTACTACATCCCTAGTCGTGTCTGGCAGGGCGTACTTAGGAATAATGTGGCCCATGCAGTACTCTGATTCCAAGTGTATCTTAGTGAATTTTATTGGGTAATGGGGCTCTCCGAAGCCTGCTGCAGGTATACACTCTACTAGACCCTTCTCTAGCGTCTCAATTACTGCATGGGCCATTGCCTCCTGCGCATGAGGGTCCCTCCACCTGTCGGGTGTTGAGCCTATCTCTATGAAGACCAAGGGCTTCCTGTTGCCCGTGGGTCCGTGATGTGTTGCTTCAAGTGTGACCTCGTATTCTCCTAGGAGGCCTCTTGCCTCCGCTGCTTCACGGTATCGTAGTAGGAGTGTTTTCGAGAGGGGAGGCGCGCTCCATGCTAGAGTGTAGGGGGACCCTCCAAGGGTTCTGCTAGTAGGGTTACCGGTGTGATGGGTTGTTAGACTGGGCCTCCCGCTCGTAGCGCTGTGCCTGGAGAGTACAATTACTGCGTCTACACTGGGGTCTGGAGTCTCGTCTAGGAACTCGAAGTTTATAGTATCCTCTGCGAACCCTCCAATCATTACTCCGCTTGGAGTAATGTGGCACCTGCTGGCTTTGGGGCACTCGCTCTTGTCTGCACCTGTAATGTCGATTATCCTCTCAGCCGTGCCTGCCCCGGCGGGGTCCCCTGTGCTATAGGCGATAGCTAGCCTGATAGTCAAACTATCCCGGCACCTCTTCTTTTCCCCTCAGCCTCTGGCGCTAGAGGAGAAACACGGTCTTAAGCTAATGGGGGTTATTGGCGCATGCAATGGTATCTCGCAGCGTATATTCCCAGTATCGTCTTTATATCCCTGATATTACCGGTAGCTATCATTTCCATCGCCTCGTCGAGAGGGATTCGGAGAGTTTTCTTTATGACCTCGTGCTCCTCCCTCCTAGGCTCCCCCTCCTCGGGATCCAGGGCCAGGAACAGGGTCATTCTCTCAGTGCTATATCCAGGGCTAACGTAGCCTGACGCCACCCTCACTAGACGGCTCGCCCGTAGCCCTGTCTCCTCCTCGAGCTCCCGCCTTGCAGCTTCCTCCGCCTTCTCTCCAGCATCTATTACACCGGCGGGGATTTCGAGAACCCAGTCATTAACCGCCGGCCTGTACTGCTCTATTAGCACTATACTGCAGTTCCCGGTGTATAGCGGTGTTACCGCTACACTATCTGGGAAAACTACCCTGTCTACGCGGATCACTGCCCCGTTTGGGAGCCTTACTGGCTCGCTCGTGAACCTAACTCTTCGACCTTTACACTCCACTTTCTCCAACGATTCCACCCCTACCTAGTAGTTCGTGGGCTCTTGCTAGAGAGCCCTCTGAGAGACTGGCTAGCAAGTTTAATTCCCCGGCTAGTACGACGCCTCCGATAATTTCGGCGAACTTTAAGGCGTTAGCCCCCGGAGGATCTCCTCCCCCTGCGACTCCCATTATGGAGAGTGCTTCCCTCTGGGTCGGGAGCCTGGTGCCCCCTCCAACAGTGCCTACTTCAAGGCTTGGGAGGGTCACAGAGATGTAGAGTCCCTCCCTCCTCGGCTCTGTCCAGGTGAAGGCTAGGCTCGACTCGACAACCTGCGCCATATCCTGGCCCGTGGCTAGGAATACTGCCGCTATGATGTTTGCCACGTGAGCGTTATAGCTGGGGCTACCCGCGGCGGCGCTGCCAAGAAGGTTCTTAGAAGTGTTGACATAGTGTATTGCTTCCGGCGTAGTCTTTAGGACTCTCTCGGCGACCTCCCGGGTTATTAGCGCCTCAGCCACGACATACTTGCCCCTACCCAGTAGCCTGTTAATGATGGCAGGCTTCTTGTCGCTGCACATATTCCCGCTTAACGCTATGCACTCCACACTCCCAGGATAGGACTCGTGTATGTACTTGCATATCCTATCACTAGCTATCGTGGCCATGTTCATGCCCATAGCGTCCCCAGTCTTGTAGCGGAACCTCAACCATACCATGTTACCGATGACGTAGGGGTACACGTCTACCAGCTCGCCGTGACGGGTGACCTCCTTGATCACGCTCTGGAGCTCGCTAAAATGCTCCTGCACCCACTCCGCAAGCCTAACAGCCTCCACCACGCTCTCGACGCGCAGGAGGGGCGCCCTTGTCATACCGTCTCTTACTACTCTCACCCTAGCCCCGCCGGAGAGCGTTACCGCCTTAACGCCCCTAGAGATGCTCGCTACAAGAGCCCCCTCTGTGGTAGCCAGTGGTACATAGAACTCTCCCCGGGCATACTCTCCCTCGATTCTCAGGGGGCCCACAATGCCTACGGGAACCTGTACGGCTCCAATAGGATTCTCAATATTCCTCCCATAGAGCTCCTCGAAGTCTAGGATAGTGCTCGCGATACTGGAAAGGCTTACCCCTAGTCTCCTCTCCAGGTAGACTCTACGGACAAGTGCGGCGAGGTTAGGGTTGCCTAAAACCCTTTCAAGCCTTGACAGGCTAACTTCGCCTCTCTCAATTTTCCCTAGGATATCTTCTAAGTTATAGTCCATTACTTCCTCCCCAAGGCGGGGCGGAACTTTACCCCGTAAAGTATTGTCCCGGTCTCGCCGTCCTCACCGATCCTCCGGATCACTGCCTCTACCTCAATACCCTTCTCAAGCTTTTCAGGCACGACGTCTGTCAGCTCCGCTACAACCCTCACGCCATTCTCTAGCCTAACAAGGCCAATGGGTAGGGGAGCATTCAACCTATTATCGCCCGGCACGCTGTAGACGATGCTATAGCTCTCCAAGACCCCCCTCCGGGGCAGGGGAACCAATTCGAGATTGCGGGACCCGCAGTAGGGACAGGCATTCCTCGGCGGGTAGTGAATCCTCCCGCAGTCCTTGCAGAGGGCTCCCACAAACCTATACCTGGGTATCCTCTTCCTCCACCAGACAGGGAGCACCATGCCCTCTCACCCCTCACTACAATGCTTCTAAAAACGCTAGCCTAGCAGAGGAGCCGTGGGCATTCACGCCCACAGCGATGCCCTTCCTAGGCGAGTCCGCCCTTATACCCGGGAACGTTCCAGCCAACTGCATTGCCACCTCAGCTAGCATGTAGACTCCAGTCGCACCCTTAGGATGACCCCTAGCCTTCAATCCTCCGCTAGCGTTAACCAGAGGGCCGGAGCCGCCCTTGGTAAACGCCCCTTCTGCGACCATCTCAGCAGCCTTGCCTCTAGGAGCGAATCCTAACTCTTCCAGGAGTAGTATACCTGTTATGGTGAAGCTGTCATGTATCTCGGCCACGTCTATATCTTCGGGGTTGAGTCCCGCTTCGCGGGCTATCTGGCCGACCGCCTCGAAAGACAGGGGGTCGTCGCGGAGAGCAATGCTCTGGAAGCCTATGCTCGAGTATACCTCGGATAGCTTGGCAAGGTGATCGCCGCCCTGGTCCTCGCTCGATAGCAAAACGGCGGCTGCACCGTCGCCTAGGGGGTAGGCGTCGAGGAGGGTTATCGGCTCGGCTATAGGCATGGCGTTGACTACTTTGTCCGGTGTGACTTTGAAGCGGAGCATGGCGTAGGGGTTCTCCTTACCGTGGGTATGCATCATTACTGGCCAGTGGGCAAGGGTCTCCCTGTCCACACCGTACCTATCCATGTAGAGCCTCATTAGCAGTGCCATGGGGCCGGCGTGCCCCACGTTATAGACTGCGTCTGACTCTGTGTCATAGATCGCCTGGATCATCTTATACGTCCTGTTACTGATGTACTCGGTGAGCTTGTCAACACCTACTAGGAGGATTCTCTCAGCAGCATGAGACCTTATGAGGTTCAATGCAACCTCCACCCCCGCTAGGCCGCTGTTCTCTCCCGCCTCTACAGTGAAGGCGGACCTGACGTTGACCCCAAGCTCCCTCGCAATGTAGGCGGCTAAGTCGAACTGCGAGGCCTGAAGGTATGTTAGCGATGATGTCACGATAACGTAATCTATCGTGTCTAGTTTAACGTCTTCTATCGCTTTAGAGGCGGCTTCGAAAGCCAAGTCCCTCGGACTCTTATAATAGTTCCTGTCAACCCTTACAAGTCCCACACTAGTTACATAGGCCATACACGATCACCCCCGGGGGAGCATGACGTAGATCCTCCTAAACTTGGCGTAGAGGGCATAATCTATCTCATAACTCCTGGCGAGATAGTCGTCGACTTTAGGAGCCTTGTCCTGCCTCTCCTCGACTAGGTCTGTTACGACGATGCTGTAAGCATCGCTCCCAGCCCCGCTGCCGAAGGGTGCTAGCAGTATCCTCTGGCCAGGCTTAGCCTGGTCGAGGACCCGGGCCAGGCCTAGGAGAGCGCTCGCATTGTATGTATTGCCTATATAGGGGGTTACTAGGCCTGGGAGAACCTTCTCCTTCGGGAATCTCAGTCTCTGGGCGACCTTGAGGGGGAACTTGCCGTTGGGCTGGTGGAAGATTGCATAGTCGAAGTCATCGGGTTTAAGCCCTGTCTTCTCGAATAACCCCTTCACAGCCCCCATTATATGATAGAAATATGCTGGCTCGCCCGTGAAGCCCTCCCCGTGCCTCGGATAGGGCTTCTCCGCTCTCCTCCAGAAGTCCGGCGTGTCAGTGACGTAGGTGTAAGTGTCCTCCACTATAGCGGCAGATTCGCTCCTCGGCCCCACAATGAAGGCGGCAGCACCGCTTGAAGCGGTGAACTCTAATACGTCTCCAGGCTCAGCTTGGCTCGTATCGCTACCGATCGCCAGAGCATACTTGACCATGCCAGAGGAGACCAGGCCGAGGCTAGCCTTCAACCCCTCGCTACCAGCCCTGCAAGCGAACTCCAGGTCGCTCGCCATAGTGTCTGGAGTCGCCCCAATCATCTCCGCTATCAGGGTGGCGCTCGGTTTAACAGCATACACCTTGGATTCGCTGCCGAAGAAGACGGCGCCAATCATCTTTGGGTCAATACCGCTCCTCAAGAGAGCATTATAAGCGGCCTCATAACCCATAGTAGTCGAGTCCTCGTCGGGACCGTCGACCGCCTTATGACTCACGTTTAAGGCCTTATACTGGTGCTCGGGCCAACCCCAGACCCTAGCTATCTCCCGGGTGGGGAGCCTATACATTGGGATATACGCTCCCCACCCGACAATTCCAGCATTAATAACCTGCTTATTTTCACTATTCGCCAATGATCATCCCCGGTCAATGCAACCGAGTACGGGAACCGGGTAAAAATACTTAGCCATCTGCATGATAGAACACTCGTCAACTGTCTATTAGGCTAACACGCTCCAATGCCTAAGTAGAAGGCCAGAACAGCTACTAGTAGAATGAGGGAAAGTAGCGGTACGTGTTCCTTGGCCAGCTCGGCGAACTCGCCCTCTGGGGTTACTATGCTTCTGGACACCCTACCAGCATTGAAGGATGCCACGGTCGATAGGGCATAGTACCAGGCGCCTCCGCGAGTGTAAACGAGAATTGCGAGGATGAGGTAGACTCCGGCTAGTAGCAGGTTTTCTCCTACTAGGAATCGGGGCAGGTCGGCGGTAAAGTTTATAGTAATGTAACCTATTATTAATATTGTTAATAATGCCTCTAGCGCTGCTAGAGCAGGCTCCAAGCCCTGCACCCTCCCAGGTAATATGGCCGGAACCCCGTAGTTAATAGGCTAGGTGTAGCCTCGGATGGGTAAGCGGGGTTACTACGGCGTAAACGGTATAGAATGCCCCATCCTATATAATCCTCCAATTGGAGATACGCTCCCGGTTATACTACTACACGGCTACAGCTTCACAGGAGAGACCTGGCGCGAAGTAGGAGTACTGGATGCATTAGAAAAGGAGGGAATAAGCTACGCGGCTCCAGATATGCCTTACGGTAAGAGGACTGGTTGCACGAAGAAATCGAGAAGCCTGCTCTTAAACCTGAGAGCAGTAGAAGAAGCAGTCTCACTATTGGGAGGCTCGCCTCCACTAATAGTTGGGGCTAGCCTGGGAGGCAGAATAGCCCTCTACTACGCTGCGGGTCACGAGGTGAAGGGACTCCTACTAGCTAGTCCGGCGGTACGGGATGACGAGGAGATATGGGAGTTACTGAGGAGGATAAGGGTACCAGTCATGATAATCCGTGGCTCGCGGGACTTCGTATCACCAAGAACTCATGAGAGCCTAGCTCGTAAGCTCGGGGCGAGACTAGTAGTATACGAGGGCGCTGGCCATGTGCTATACCGGGACAAGCCGGGCCGGTTCATCGAGGACCTGCTTAACTTCTACACACTAGTAGCCAGGGCGAACCGACCCTCTTAATTTAAGGCTCCCGGTCTACATTCTTCAAAGCGGTGTCTATAGGCTTGGAAAACGTCAAGGACCTCGTGTCCAAAGCCTTAGATGAGGCCTTGAAGCTTGGAGCAGAGTTCGCGGACGCCAGGATTCAATCATACGAGTACGAGCTAATCACTTATGATAACGGGAGCCTCAGGGAGCACTCCTATAACCGTAGGGCGGGCGTGGGCTTCAGGGTTATTTATCAGGGCGCTGTGGCTTATAGTTCCACTACCGATCTTTCCAGGGAAGCGCTACTCGAAGCGGTTCGGAGAGCCTTTTCCTCGGCTAAGGCTCTTTCGGGGTATCCTGGAGAGAAGGTTAAACTAGCTGAGTACCCTGCTGTTAAGGCCGTAGCTAGGTCGCATTATGTAGTAGACCCGTTCCAGGTTGGAGAGGAGAAGCTGGAGATAGCGAAGACGGTCAACCAAGAGGCCCTCCAGGTAAAGGGGGTTGTCTCTGCGATAACGAGGATGGGGTTCCAGAGGGATAAGAGGATAATAGTCAACAGTGAGGGGCTAGAAGTTACAGTTGAGGTAGTACTCTCCGGTCTCTCACAGGCATCGGTGGCTAGAAGCGATAAAGGGCTCGAGTACGCAAGTGACTATGACTCGAGAACAGCGGGCTTCGAATACATCCGTGAGACTGACTGGGTTGAGATGGCTAGAGAGGTCTCACGCCTCGCAGTAACTGCTTCGAAGGCCGAAGTCCCAAAGGGAGGCTCATACGACGTCATACTGGAACCGAGAATGGTCGGCCTCCTCCTTCACGAGGCCTTTGGCCATGCGAGCGAGGGGGACCTAGTCACCACCGGGGCTAGCATACTAGAGGGGCTTAAAGGGCGTAGAGTAGCGTCGGAGCTAGTAACTATTATTGACGACGGCCTTGTAAGCGGTGGGTACTACGTTCCATACGACGATGAGGGGGTTGAGAAAAAGAAGGTATACGTCGTAGACAAGGGTGTGCTCAACAACTACTTAACCGACAGGGCCTCAGCGGCGAAGCTGGGCCAGCAGCCAACAGGCAATGGCAGGGTAATGTCATTCCAGAACCCGGTTATCGTGCGTCAAACAAACTATTACATGGAACCAGGAGACTACAGGATTGAAGAACTCCTAGAGGACGTGGATTACGGTATCTATGCTACATCAAAAGGCGCGAAGGGCGGGCAAGTAGACCCGGGTATGGGCACATTCACGTTCAGTGCAGGGGTATCCTGGCTAGTGGAGAAGGGGAAGATAACCAAACCCCTCCGAGGCGTCAACCTCTCGGGCCAAATACTAGACGTGCTCTCGAAGATAGACGCGGTTGGAAGAGACTTCGAAGTCGAGACAAGCGTTTTTGGAGGATGCGGGAAATCCGGGCAACTCGTCCGTGTCGGTACAGGAGGCCCTCACGTTAGGGTTAGGGGCTTGAGTGTTGGTGGGAGGTGACCATGGATGACGCTGGTCTTAGACCCGGAGAAGATAGTCTCCCAGGCGGAACGCTTAGGGGCCAGCGAGGCCGAAGTATACATTGTAAAGTCGAGGGAGCACTCGGTCAAGGCCCAGAGAGACGCTATAACCGAGGCCGAAGTCCATGAAACCCTGAAGCTAGGAGTGAGAGTCGCACTATCTAAGAGAGTCGGGGGCGCCGGAGGCATAATCGCCACCATGAACGACGTCGAAAGCATAATCGAAAAAGCTATCTCCATAGCCAAGACCGCTCCTCCCGACGAGAAATGGCCCGGCTTCAACCCGAAGATAGGGACTTCACCGGTCAAACCGGAGATATACGATGAAACGACAGCCAGCACCGACACCGGGTTCCTCACCGGCTTACTGGTAAAGCAGCTCGGCATTGTGAGGGAAGCAGAAAACGTGCACGTCGCAGAGGCTGGTATCGGAGTAGACGTGTCCGAGACCATTTACGCGAATAGCCACGGGGGCCCCGTTAGCGAGAAAGCCACCCTATTCTCCTACGGCTACGAGCTGAAGAGAGAGGGAGAAGAGAAGGGCACATACTACGACTATATAGTTAAGTCACGGCTCGACGAGGATAAAGTATACTCGTTAACGAGGAAGGGCGTGGAGAAGGTAATAGACGCCTCTAGAGCCGAGGCCGTCGGCTCCTTCAACGGAGACATAATACTAGGCCAGGAGGAGGCAGCAGGCATAATTGCAATAATGCTCGCCCCCGCGGTATCAGCGGAGCAGGTTCAGAAGGGGAGAAGCCCGCTGAGAGGAAAGCTAGGCGAAGAGATACTATCTAGGGCTATAACACTAGTAGACGACCCCTTCCTATCATGGGAGCCTGGATCGTCCGCCTTCGACGATGAGGGTCATCCAACATTGAAGAAGAATATAGTAGAGAGGGGAGTGCTCAAGACTTACCTATACGACCACTATACTGCTAGTGTTGAGGGGAAGGAGTCAACGGGCAATGCTGACAGAAGGGCTCCATGGTCAAAGCCATCCCCGGGACCGGCTAACCTCGTAGTAGAAGTGGAGGGTTCTAAGCAGTCTCTAGACGAGTTGATAGCCGGTATTGAGAGGGGAGTCCTAGTTGAGAGAACTATTGGCTCGTGGATGTCCAACCCTATAAGCGGCCAGGTCAACATGACCATATCATTCGGCTACCTCATAGAAAACGGTAGCATCGCTAAGCCAGTTAAGGGTCTAGTCGTCGCCGACGACTTCTATGAGGCACTAAAGGAGAGGTTCCTAGGAGCCGGAGGACACAGAGTGTGTTTCAGTAGCGTGTGCACCCAAAGCATAGCCTGGGCAGGCGTTAGATTCGCCGGCAAGGACTAGTGAAGACGACTTCACCATCAACATATACAACCCCGCCGCCCCTCCTTTTCAAAGACTCTAAGATCCTCTTCACCCTCCTCCTGTAACCCATATAAGCAGGCCTCCTCTCACTAGTGGCTAGACCTGTCAACCCGGGCACGGTGACGGCTACAATAGTAGCGGAAACCCCCGCACTGGAGCATAGCTCCGCTGCTATCCGGGCCAAGTCTCCAGTCAGCTCCCCAGCCTCCACTCCAGGTAACTCCAGGACAGCCTCCTCCGTCCCTCTTTCCCAATCCAACCCGTAAACGATTACAGCCTGCCACTTACGGGCAAACGCCTCAATAAGGCTTGAGAGGAGGCCCGTTGCCTGGTTGGGCCGATACCTGCTCCACCCCTTCTCTTCAACGATTTCGCCGAAGTCGTCTAGATCGATCATTATGATCGAACCGGTGACAGCCGGGGTGGCGGTCTGAGTGAGACTAGGCTCTTCACCCGTCCAAGCGTCGTCGGCTGTTCGCCTCTTCACACCGCCACCCGGTATAGTTTCCGTCTTAGCGCGGAGGGTTATTTTATAGTGGCACGCGTAGCGTGGCCTACTTATACGTGGTATCTTAAGCGGGCTTAAATATTAGATGCCATCGCTTTATAAGCGGTGCGCATTGTTGGAGGAGAAATCGTTTAAAGAAAACCTTCCTAAGCCGGAAT